>JBFJVP010000167.1:0-6705 GCA_041624075.1 Thermoplasmatota archaeon
GCGGCCGCCACAACGATGACGCCGTTGTTGGTGGCGTACTGGACCGCGTTGTGGATGGTCGTGCTGCCACTGGCGCTACCCAGGCTCATGCTGATGATTCGGGCGCCTTGGTCGGTGGAATCGTAGATCGCATCGGCAATGCCGCTGTCCGATCCGGAGCAGCCCCAAACCGACTGGGCCAGCACCTTCATTGGCAGGATGGTCGCCTGGCTCATGCCGGCGACGCCCAAGCCGTTGTTGGTGGTGGCGCCCACGGTGCCCGCCACGTGCGTGCCGTGGTCGCAGTCGTCGTCGGGACTGTTGTCGTTGTTGACATAGTCCCAACCCTGCAGCACGCGGCTGTCGAAGTCTTCGTGGGTGCGCAGGATGCCGGTATCAAGAACCGCGACCGTGATGCTGCTGGAACCGTATCCAACCGTGTCCCACGCCGCGGGGAAGCCCATGTGGCCGGGGCCCCACTGGCTTGAGTAGCGCGGGTCGTTGGGCGTTGCCGTGGGGAAGCGCAGCGCATCGTCCTCGATGTACGACACGCCAGGATAGCCCTGCATATCCAGCCGCAGCCGTGTCAGGGACTCGGCGGCCACCGCCACGAAGGAGCCGGGGGCGACGATCCGCAGGACTTCGTAGCCAACCAAATGGTCTCCCACGTCAACATCGGGAAGAAGGCCCTTGTTGAAGCCCACGATGGCTTGCCCGGCAGAGGTCGGCTCCAGAACCGGTCCCACCTGGGATGTGGCAGTTCCCGCCAATGCGGGGACAAGCAGCATGACGGCCAGCGCCATTCTTGCATGAAGCATGATTACACCCAACAACCCGTCGCCTGACCTCGGCCAGCGACGACCGGGCCGCGAGCGGGATGGCGCTACTTCAAAGGGCACGTTGCATGCGGGGCGGCCCGCCTATTTCGAATTCAGGCGCGCTGAGAAGAATCTCGGCAGGCCAGACAAATGGGGCTGCGGATTCCGTGGCCAGGAGAGCTCAGGTCTACGAATTGCGGGCCACGATGGAATTGGCTTGGTCGGGGAAGGGGCCTACGCCAGGGGGTGGGCGTCGATTGCCCACGTCTTGCCATCCACGCGGTACGGCTCTTCGCCAAGGCCATCGCCGTCCCGGTCAAGGCCCGTGTAATCACTCCAAAAGTTTCCGCCCTGCCATGCGCCCCCCGCCGCGCTGTCGCCGGGACGCTTGGGCAGGAACCACGCATTGGGTGCCGCATCGCGCACGCGAGCGTTTTGGGCGTTATCAAAGAGGTTGTCCACGATGACGTTGGCAGCCGAGCCGCCATTCAACTCGACTCCAATGGCGTTGTCCGTGAACTCGTTCGCCTTCACCTGCGTACCCGACGACGACTGCAGCGCCAAGCCGCGCCCGTTGTCATGAAGATCATTGGCGCGAATCGTATTACCGCCACCACCAATGGTCTGGACGCCGAAGGTGTTGAACGACACCTCGTTGCTCGACACGGTGACGAGCTTGGAGTCAACCACTCGGATGCCCGTGGCGTGCCCACTGACACTGTTGGCGTGGATGGCCACGCCGCGGTGCGCGCCCCACGCCTCCTGCGAAGGCGAATTGCTGAGAAGGATGCCGTGGCGGCCATTGTTGGCGATGGTGTTTGAAGCCACCACATGGCCCGTGTTTTGGCTGCGCGATCCGCCCACGAATTGCAGGCCGTCGTCGCCGTTGCCAGTGATCGCGTTGCCAACGATGTCGACAAAATTGGAGTCCGACACGTGAATTCCAACGCCGCCGTTGCCCGACACAGCGTTGTTCTCAAGGGTCGTTCCGCTCGTGCCCCCAACCTGGATTCCACGGTTGAGGTTGTTGCGCACCGTGTTTCCTGTTGCCGTGGCTGCCCCGCCTGCAACGATGATGCCGGTGGTACCGTCCTGGATCAGGTTGTCGTGGATGTCCGTCGTGCCCGACTGAAGGTGCAGGCCAAAGCCGTTGGCCGTGAAATTATTGTCGCGCACTTCGACGCCGAAGGCCGACGTCCAGAGGCCCGTGGTGAAGCCCGAAATGGTGCTCTGGCGAACGACTGCGTTGGGTGTCGTGGTTAGCCGAATGGCCGTGTCGGCGGCGGGGTTCGCGGCTCCAGGCCCCGTGATCGTGGAGTTGACAATGTGGAAATGGAGAGACACATCTTCGATGACAATGGCGGGCCCGCTGGCAACGATGAGGACGATGTCCTGCATCAGGATGGGGTCATTGGCCACTCCCGAGCCTGGCCAGCCGTTGGCGCTCGCCTGGCTAGCCATGTCTGCATCACCCAGAATCGAGTAACCCGTCGCGGTGGCTGGCGTGTTGGGCGGGGGCACGCCGGGGCCTTCCGGTGCCAGGCCGGTGGATGCGGGAATCAACAGAATTGCAAGAATGAGGGCAGCAACGCGAACCATTTGAATCTCCAGTAGCAAAAATGTACTATTGCGGGGGCCTACAAGAACCCAACTGCCGGGCAACACTTGAGGCGCAGGCTTAGACCAGCGTGTGCAGGTCAAAAACCGCTTCGGTGACTTTCGCAAAATTGCCAGGTTCTGGGACGGCTTTGGTGGCACGAGATGCGATGTCTGGCGGGGCGAAGACGGCAACGCTAGCGCCCACATGCTCCCAAACCGGTACGTCGTTGGAGCCGTTGCCGACGTGGCATACTCGGCTGGGGTCGATGCCATCCTCTGTCAGGCGCTGGGCCAGGTTGGCCCACTTGTCGAATCGGGCCTCAATGGACACCTGCGCGCCATCCTTGACCGTCACAGGGCTGCAAATCGGTCGCGTGATTGCCCAACGGCCCACGAAGTCCGCCAACGTGCTGGGTTGGTCCGTCAGTAGCGTCACTTCGAGGCCGGCGTCGCGCAGCCGCCGCACGCCGTCGGCGATGCCGGGGAGCCACGGGCCGCCGCGAAGCGCGCGGTGAATCTCGGCAAGGCTGAGCGGCTGCACCCATGCCCACTGCTCCCAGAAACACTCTTCCAGGCTCATTTGGCCCGCGAAGTACCTGGCGTCGCTGGCGGCGACGTCGTCGCCCCGGCCGGCGGCCCGCAGGACCACCTCGAATGCAGTGGTGTGAGGGAGGAGGGTCCCGTCCAGATCCAGCGTGACGAGGTCGAAGGCGCCCACGGCCGAGCCAGGCGGGAGGGGTTGAAGGGGGTGATGGATCAAGGCGAAGGAAGCCGGCCGCGTAGGCCCGGCGAACGCGGTAACTGCGGCATGGCGCGGCTAGGGGGCCAGCCATCGGGACTCGCCGCAGGCGTCGTCAGGTCTGAACCTATTCCACGAGCGGGTACAGATCCAGGGCCTCCCAACCCGCCAGAGGGGGTCCCACGAGCCAAGCGTCCACGCAAGGCCCAGAAAGGGCAACTGGCAGATGGCAGGTATCCGGCAGCATGAAGACGTGGTTCGTAACCAGCCCGTGGGGGATGTCGCCGAAGCCGTCGCCATTCTGATCGGGGCCGTCGTAGTCGCCCCAGAAGTTGCCGCCAACACTGGGCCCGCCCACGATGTTCGGGCCGGGTCGTGGATCAACCCAGAAGCGGTGTCCGGGGCTATCGCTGGTCGTCAGAATGTTGTCCTCGTTTGCAAAGTAATTGTCGTAGGCCACCAATGCATTGGCACTGTAGAGAATCATGCCCTGGTCATAGCCCACCACGTGGTTGCGCGTAAACACGCTGTCGCGGAGGTACATCGACACACCGCGGCTCTCAAAGAAGCCCCCGTCGTAGAACCGGTTGTCCCGAACGAGCGTGTTGCTGCCCCTCAGTTCCGCCTGGACGACGTCATTGTCCGCGATCAGTCCGTCGCGGATGAGCACTTCCATGTAATCCACATCGTTGCCTGTGATCGTGCCGCCGTCGAGCTGACCGTCCAGTACTGGGGCTGTGTTGTTCTTCACAACCAGGTCCACCGCCCCGTAAAACGTGGTGTCGTCAAAGATCAGTGAGGAGGTTGCAGTGTTGTCGGCCACGACCGTGCCTGCACTTGCTCGAAGGGCCCGGATCGAGAAGGCGTGGTTGCCGCGGACCTCGTTGGTCCCGTCGTACACGTCAATGAAGCCGCTGCTGGAGTGGGACCCGCGCATCACCGTGTTGCCGTCCACCAGTACGCCGTCGCCGTCGACCTCGATGCGCTCCTCTGTCACGCGGTTGCCGGTGATCCTTCCGCCCGTGGCATCGAAGAAATGGATTCCGCCCACCGTGGACCAGTGACCCGTCAGAGTAACGTCGTTATCCTGCACGATGGCACCGGTCGGGCCGTAGATGCGGATTCCCACGAAGGTGGCGTCAACGGTATTGTTGATGATGCGCAAACCGCTGGGGATGCCCCGCGGCGCCGAGGCCTCGATGCCCTTTGGCACGTCCTCGATGTGGCTGTCACGGATCGTAACGTTAGTTGCCTGGGCCAAGATGATACCGTTGGGGCGGCGGTTGCTGGAATCGAACAGGTGCAGGTCGCTGAGCTCCAAGTGGAGTGTCGTGGACTCGATGCGGATCAGGATGTCGCCCGCTCCAGTGGCGAGGCTGGCACCGTCGAGCCAAAGGCCTGCAATGACGATGGGGTCGGTTGCTGTGCCGGCGCCGGGCCAGTTGTTGGCGGTGGCTTGGGCCAGCAGGTCGGCGTCGCCGTTGATGTGGATCAGGTAGTCTGTGAGGTGGGTGCCCCCGACGGGCGCCGAGGCCAGCATGAGGAGGGCGGCCAAGAGTGGGGCTACGGTTTTCATTTCTGGATCATGAATTGGAACGGGCGTGAGGCTTTGGACGTTTCCCGCCGGGGAGGTGCCTGTGGCAGGATGGTGCCTGCCCCGGGCGGTTGACGATCTGGCCGACGGGTCCTCGACCTTACCCGTATTTGCGATCCAAGAAGTAGTACAGGGCGCCCACATCATTGACGCGACCGATGGCTTGGTGCACGAGCGCGTCTCTGGGATTGCCTGCCAGGTCGTCGGGTGGCATCGGCACGCCCGTTCCGATGTGGATGAATTCCGTGTACACCCATTGGCTGCGGCCACTGGGATCGGTCGCGGACACTTGGACCAATTCATACATGGGCGCTGCGGCCGCAGGTTCCAGGAGTCTCGTGTAATGGCCCAGGGTGGAGAATTCGCCCTCATGTCCTCGAAGCTGTACCGCGAGGCGGCCTGTATCGGTGCCCCAGCAGTCATCCTCGGCATCGACAACCAGCGTGAGCGGGCCCACGGCCACGGTGA
This sequence comes from Thermoplasmatota archaeon, assembly GCA_041624075.1. Classification (GTDB taxonomy): domain Archaea; phylum Thermoplasmatota; class E2; order JACPAO01; family JAHFTW01; genus JBFJVP01. The sequence goes on from JBFJVP010000167.1 coordinate 5,198, forward strand.
ACTCCTGTGCCGCCGGCGGCAATGGCGGGGTCGGCTCGACCGCTTGGTCGTTGATGTAAAGTTTGGATTGTGCGGGCCGGGAAATGGCGACGCGGGGGGGCTGGGTGTCCTGAACGACCACGTTGGTAGACGCCGTGGACGTGCCGGTGGAGTCGGTGACGTGCAGGTCCACGCGCGTGGTGCCGAGGGGGAACCAGCCCGTGGGCGTGGGGGACGCAGCATCGTCGAGCGAGACACCTTGTGTGCTCCACTGGAAACTCAACGGTTCGCCGACGCGGCTCGTGCTGGGGCTGCCGTCCAGGGACACCCACGCTCCGCCGTCGGTGCATTCCTGGGCGCTTACGCCTGTAATAGCCGCGCGAGGAGCCAGGGCATCCTGCTTGGCGAAGCGGGCGTTGGGCTGGGAGAAGTCGTAGAAACCGAAGCGGCCGTCCTGGAATGTTCCGGGCAGGTCGAAGACGACGACGCCATCGCGGTAGGTCCCGGCGCCGCCCTGTACGAAGACGCGCACGCGTTCTTCCTGGTACAGAAGCTCCACCTGGTAGGCGGTGTTTTGGCGCCACCCCTTGCCGGTGCCGTAGTCCGTCGCTAGCACGGTCAACTCGGCGGGGCAGCGTTGCTCGTTCTTGCTCCAGAAGCAGTCTCCGATGGCTTGCCCGTTGGCGTAGTGGGTGAAGCTGCCGCCAACGGTGCCTCGGATGTGGTAGAGGGCGAATCCCTCATGGGCGTGGTGGCCGTTGTAGGTCTGGGATCGGGCTTTCCAGTCGAGCACGTAGGTGTCGAACTGGTCGATGGCGTCACCGCGGGCCACCGCGGGGGATCGAAATCCAAAGACCAACCCAACCATGTCATCGTCCGATGTTGATCCAATCTCGATCGTGCTGACATGCAAGGCGCCCCGGGCATTTTCGGCGCCAACGAAGAAGCTCTGGTCGTTGTTCACGCTTTGGTGCACGCTTCGCAGGTCCTGGGCGAGGTTCCACGAACCGTGGTCGGGGGCGCCCTCTTGCACCCAGCCCGCGAGGCTTAGGCGCGAGTCTTGGTCCGCCTGTCCCGGCGGCGCCAGGGCCAGGAGTGCTAGCACGAACAGGATTGCTTTGCCTGCCATCGTGTCCCTCCATTGGGCAAACCCTGCCGGCAGTAAAAAAATTTACTCAAGGCATTTCATTGTGGCCATGTAGGTTCTACATCGCCTGCCACCGCCCGCCCCAGGGGCTCCGCAAGTGGCAACGCGCCCAGGCTCGCAGACCCGGGGCGTCGTGCAACCCTCCCGTGTGGGCGCAGGCGCCACGCGGGGCCCCGCCCTCCCGTGGGCCCGGTGCCCACAAACCCCTTTTGCGCCGCCGCCTCCATGTCGTTACAGGAGGCCAATCCACGCCACGCAAGGCCCTCGCCGGCTTCCAGCCGGCTGTCCGCGCCTGGTTCAACCAGGTTCTAGGGGAACCAACCCCGGCCCAGCAACGCGCATGGCCCGCCATCGCCGGGGGCCAGAACGTCCTTCTGGCAGC
>JBFJVP010000168.1:0-6655 GCA_041624075.1 Thermoplasmatota archaeon
GGGGTTGTCGGCGACGTCGCGGCCGTTGGGCATGGTCCATGCTTCGGGCAGTCCGTCCGTGATGAGGTAGAGCACGCGGCGGTCGGCGCCGCTTTGCTCGAAGCGCTCTCGGGCTTGCCGGAAGGCGGCGCCGAAGTTGGTGAAGCCTTGGGGTTCGGCGTTCCAGCAGGCTGCGAGGTCGACGGGTTGGACGCTGGTTCCCATTTGCAGGAGGTCCACTTGGCCGTCGGGGCTGTGTTCGGCCACGGCGCGGTGGAGCATCAGGCAGACCCGCTTGGCGGCGTCGAGCCGGCCGCCGGTCTCCATGGAGCCGCTGGTGTCGAAGACGACGATGACGTGGGTGGTGCTGCTGCGGATCTCCCGGTGGACGATCAGGTCGTCGTCGTACAAGTGGCGCATGTTGGGGTGACGGATGCGGGCGCGCACGAGGCTGTCCACGAGTTCGACGGCGCCCACTTCGTGTTGGCTGACCAGGGGGCCGCGTTCGTAGTCGCCGTCGCCGCCGGTGTAGGTGCCGGGCGTGGTGCGGCCACCGGGGAGGTTGCTGCGTGCGTCGTCGAGCAGTTGGGCGGCAAATCGTTCCAGGAGGGCGCTGGTTGCGCGGCCGTCGTGGTCGGCGAGGCCGGCGTCCTCCAGGTCACTGAGCAGCCGTTGTCCCAGTTGCTCGTAGGGTGCTGCCTGTTGTTCCTCCTCGAAGCGGCGGCGTTGGGCTGCTTGGCGACGTTCTGTTTCTGCTTCTTCGTCGGCGTGGGCTTGCTCCTGCCGGGCGCGGTCCTGCTCCAGGTCGCTCAGGCGTTTCTGGATGGCCGCCGCGTCGGCCTTGACCTTCAAGTCGTGGGCTTGGCGGGCGGCCTCCACTTCGGCTTCCAGGACCCGTTGGATGTCGCGCATGCGTCCTCGGCCCAGCAGGCGGCGCCACCAGGAGCGTACGTGGCTGGAGGGCTGGGATGCTTCGGGTGCTTGCAGGCGCAGCCGTGCGATCTGTTGCCGCTGCAGGCTCAACTCCGGGGTTAGCCTCACCTTCCCGGTGCGTTTGCGTGACTGGTCGCCTGGCTTCGGGCGGGCAAGAAGCCGGGCCAGCCAGGCCCGCAGGGCATTCCATAGTCGCCGCAGGGGCCCTTGGGTGGCGGGCTCCATGGCGGCCTGAAGGAGCGGGGAGTGGCGCACGATGTCGTCGGCGGTAGGCTGCTGGTTGGCCGCCTCTTCCAGGCGCTCACGCAGTTGGGCTTCCTTCTGCTCCAGTTCCCGCTGCTGGTCCAGCCATTTCTGCAAGCCGGCGCTGCTGGTGGCCTGTTGGTCCGCTTCCAGGCGCCGGCGGCGAGCTTCCGCTTCCCGCTCAACCTTGTCCCGCTCCCGCGCGACGCGTTCACGGATGTTGGGGTCCTTCAATTCCTCGGCGCGAAGCCACGCTGCCAGTCCGGCGGGCCCTTCTTCGGCGAGCAACCGAACCAGTTCTCGCCGCTGGCGGGGCGACAATCCGGGCTCGGGCACCAGCGCCCGGCAGTCGGGGAGGGTCAGCCTACTCGCTGAAGGCATCCAGTTGCTCCATGGCTTGCCAGACCGCCAGCAACACTTCGGGCAATTCCTCCCGGTTCACGCCCTCGGCGCGTTGAACGTAGCGCGCGAACCGCCGCACCCGGGGGTCGCCTCCTTGCTCCCGCAACAACGAGGGGACATCATCCGGCCTGGCATGGGCCAGTGCTTCCTGCAGGGCCTGGATCACGCGGCGCCCCTCTGCCGCGTCGCCCTTCAGTTCCGTGTCGAAGAAGCCGCACCAGATGGTCTGGGCCCCGGCCCGGGCAGCGTCGCGCCAGTGCTTCTCCACGAACGCCGCCACGAGGCCCCGGTTGGCATCGTAACCATCCTCGCTGCGGGCCCGGATGCGGCCAACCAGGGCGTCGGTGGCACCGCGGCGGAAATCCTCCGGCTGCACGGTTCCACCGCCAAGCAGCGCGTAGCCCCGTGCACGGCGTACGGTGTCGGCGAGGCTGCGGTTGGACCCGACCTCTGACAAGTCCGGATTTCCCTCGAGGCGGTTGCGCCATTTTAGGATCAACTGGACCGCCGCTTCCCGGTAGGGTCCTGTGAGGCGCGGACCCGGCTCGCCGCCGTGGGGCACGTCGCCGGCCAGTGCATGATCCAGGATGCGCCGGTTGATGCGCGGGTCATCGGGCAGGGGCGTGTGCAGGTTGCTGAAGCGGTCCGTCAGGGGTTCCGTAATGTTGCCCAGGTCCCGCAGGTTGCTGGTGGCGACGGCGACGAAGTCGGCCGGGAACGTCTCCCGCGTCTTGGCGGGGCTCACCTGTGCCTCCTGCAACGCCTGCAGGAGCACGTTTTGGGTGCCGCGGGGCAACTTGCCCACCTCGTCCACCAGGAGCACGCCGCGGTGGGCTTGCAGGACCTTGCCCGGCTCCAGCACGAGGGGGCTGTTGGGGTCGCCGATTTCCTCCAGTCGCGCCAGGTTGACGGTGCCGGTGAGGTTGTCGGGAAACACCTCGGGGCTGCCCTGCACGCGGGCCAATCCGTGCCCTTCCCGTAGCGTCAGTTGCTCCACGGGCACGTCGCCGGGACGCACGTCGTCGGGGTGGAAGCGGGCGCCACCAAAGCGTTGGCGACACACGGGACACGCCGGCACGCGGCGGGCGAACGCGGCGTCCACCACGCTGAAGGGGTCATCGTGGACGGGGCATCCCTCCACGGCCCAGACGTCGCGGGGGTACAGCTCCCAGATTGCCTTGGCGAGCGTGGTCTTGCCGCTTCCGGGCGGCCCCAGGAAGAGAGCGTGGGCCCCGGCGACCAGAGCTGCCGCCACCCGTTGCAGGGCTTCCGGCTCCAGGACGACGCCGGGTAGCAGTTCAGCCAGCGCCTCCTCCTGGCCCAGGCCCTCGGCATGGTGGCGGGAAAGTTGGGTGATGACCTCGTTGCGCAGGCGTTCAGTGGCGCGTTGGGGACGCAAACCGGCATCGAGGAGATCGGCCGCCGTGGACACATGCGTCGCACGGCGGCCGCTGCCAAAATAGTGGCGTACTGTTCGGTCGCGCCGGATGGGGGCTAGGCGACCTTGGCCCCGGATGCGATGGCGGCGTCCTTGTCGGCCTTCGCCGACGCCAATTCCGCGGTGCGCTTGGCTTCCGCCAAGACTTCCACGGCGGCGCCGCCTTCCAGCAGTTCCGCCCAGTCGGGGCCCAGGAAGTCGCTCAGGCGCTTCTTGGTGGTCGCATCAAAGGACACGCCGTCGCCGGAGCCCAGGGCTTGGCTCGCAGAGCGGGCCAGCATGGAGAGTTCCATGGGCAGAACGAATTTGGTCGATGCGCCGTCGCTCATGTCGCGCAAGGTGTTGAAGCCCAGCACGGCGAGGCTTTCGGGTCCGAGGGCGGCAGCGCCGGCAGCCAGCGTCTGGAGACCCCGCGCTTCACCTTGACGTTGCAGGATCTCGGCGGTCTTCTGGCCCTCGGCGCGCAGGATGCTGGCCTGGGCCTCACCCTGGGCGCGCAAGACCTGGGATTCCCGGTCACCTTCGGCTTCCAGGATGGCGGCGCGCTTCTTGCCCTCTGCCTCCAGGATGGCTGCGCGGCGCTCGCGCTCGGCGGAGGTTTGGCGCTCCATGGCCTCCTTCACGCGGCGCACCGGGTCCACTTCGCGGATTTCAACGCTCTCCACCTTGATGCCCCAGGCTTCCGTGGCGTCGTCCAGTGTGTCGCGCAGCGTGGTGTTGATGCGTTCGCGGCTGTTGAGGGTCTCGTCCAAGTCCATTTCACCGATGACGGAACGCAGCGTCGTTTGTGCCAGGGCCACGGTCGCCTGGATGTAGTGGCTCACCTCGAAGACCGCCTTGACCGGGTCCACAACGCGGGCGTAGATGACGGCGTCCACGTTGGTGGGCGAGTTGTCGCGGGTGATGACCTCCTGGCGGGGCACGTCCCAGGTCTGGGTGCGCAGGTCGACCCTGTGAACGGTGCTTGCGAAGGGGATGACGTAGTTCAGGCCGGGCTGTAGCTTCCCCTTGTACTTGCCAAGGAAGATGTAGAGTCCGTTCTCGTAGGGTCGGATGACGCGAATGCCGCTGGCCATGATGAGGCCCAGCAGGGCTGCGATCACGACGCCGGCGATGATGATTCCAGCTAGTGCCATTTGAGTTACTCCTTGTTGAGGGGGGATACGGTGAGGGTGAAGCCGTCGATGGCGTCAACGCGAATGTGTTCGCCGACGGCCAGGGGCCAGTCGCTGACGGCGCGCCAGTCCTGGCCGCGGATCTTGACGAGGCCGCGACCTTCGGGCGGGATCGCCTTCTTGACGCGGCCGGTCTCGCCGATGATGCTATCGACGCTGAGGGTTTCGGGTCGGTCGGCGGGTGGTGCCAGGCGCCGGTAGGCTCGCAGGGTACCCCAGGTGCCGGCGGCGGCCAGCAACGGGATGGTGACGAAAGCCCAGGCGCCCACGACCAGCGGGGGGTAGATGAGTGCCAGAACACCGATGCCGAACACGACGGTGCCCGGGATTGCCAGGAAGAAGCCGGGGTTGATGACTTCGATGAGGTAGAGTAGCAGGCCGACGCCGATGGCGCCGAGTGCGAGCCAAAACGTGGTGTCTGTGGCCATGGTTTACTCCGGTGGCCGGTAACGGCCTTTGAATTCGTAAAGTGCAACGCGGACCAAGTCGGTCATGCGTGCATACCTGTAGTCGCTGGCGAGCACTTTTTCGATCCATTCGGCGAGGTCGCTTGGCAGCGCGGCGCTGATGGTTACCAGGTCGCCCCTACGAGTGCCTACCATGTAATACAACGAAGGACGACAGCGGATAATGAAGCTTTCGTCTGGGTTGGAAAAGCAAACCCCCACTCTTCCGGTGCAACCATCCAGATCCAAGCGCTATTCCAGTGCCCGTGCCAGGGCCGCCTCAGGAGCAACGGCCCCATACCCGTACAACGGATTCCACGCGGGCGTGCCCATGTCCTGCGCCGTGGCCATCAGCACCCGCCGTAATTCGGAAGCAGACAGGCCCGGATTGGCACTGAGCACCAGCGCAGCCGTCGCCGACACGTGCGCCGCAGCCATGCTGGTGCCACTCTGCACCGCATAATCGGAACCAATCCAGGTCGACAGAACGCCGCTGCCGGGCGCCGCCAACTCCGCATGAATGGTGGCGCAGGAATACGGAGCCGGCACACGCTCGCCAAAGGCCCGACCGTACGCCGCCACCGCCAACACCTCATGGTACCCGCCCGGGTACACCGAATGGCATCGAACCGGGCCTTGGTGCGATGGCTCCGCCGCGGGGTCCACGTGGTCCTGGAAGTTGCCGACAATGGAAACCAGCAAGGAACCGGCCTCGCTCGCGTGCCTGGCGGCCGTGCGCAGTATTTCCAGGTCGCGCCCACACCAACCGCTGAAGTTGATCACCTGCGCTCCGGCCTCCGCCGCGTCCAGAATCGCGGAGGCCACATCGCTGCACCACCCCTCGCCGCGGGCATCGAAGACGCGCGTAACGTGCAGGCTGACATTGGCCATACCCGCGATGCCGATTCCATTGGAGTGTCCTGCCGCGATGATGCCGGCAATGTGGGTGCCATGGCCCGCCTCGTCCTGCGGCCAATTGTCCCCGTCGACGTAGTCCTTCCCCACCACGATGCGGGTGACGTCCAGGTCCGGGTGATCCGACTGCACGCCGGAATCCACCACGCCAACAAGCACCGATGATTGGCCTCGCTCCAGGCGCCACGCTGCCGGCATGCCCAGATCTTCCAGTGCCCATTGGCCCTGGTAGTGGGGGTCGTCAGGTGTACTGCCAACATAGGCCCGGTGGTCGCTTGACACGGCGTCACCCAGCACGCCACGCAGCAGGCCGGCGTGGCGGCTTTCGACGACAGCCATGCCGAGTCGTTCATCGGTGCGTAGCACCACGCTGTGACTCTGGGCGATTGCTGCAACCCATTGGTCATGCTCAACGTGCTCAAGGCTCACCACAAGCCGTTGGGCAACGGCGTCGGACGGCGCTGCCATGGCGGGTACCAGCAGGACCGTGAGGATCACGAACGGGGCGAGCTGCACGTTACGAAATCCAGGAGTTACCCAATTATCTAAACAATTGCGGTGCAGCCTGATTATTATTTCACTGGAAGTTTCACGAATTGGGGGCCACCAAAGGCCCTCCCCACAGAAGGCCGACTAGGCCTCGCGCATCAACTCGCGCATCCCATCAAGAATAATTTTGAGATGCTTCAAATCTTCTGCATTATAGGTGCAGATGTCCTCTTGGATCTCGTCCTTGGGCCGCCGCTTATAGGATCGATACAGTCGCAGTGCCTGGTACCCATCCTTCACCCGCAACTTCGGCTTCTTGTACCCAAAGAACGCCGCCACAGTCTCCGATTTGAACTTCCGCACCGGCAAGTACACGCGCTGAGTTTCCGGACTCGCCGTGTACACCAGATCCGACTGCATGTCGAACCACTGAACCTCATTCACCCACGACGGGTCAAGGCCAACCTTCTCACTGGCCCGCTTGAGCTGCAGCGTGTCACTCGTGCGACCGCCCCACGTCACCACCGTCGGGTTCTGGTCCTTGCACAAACGCCGGAAATCCCGCAACATCCGCTCCTGGCCCTTGCGGGTGTGATCAAACCACTGGGTGATCTGCTCGGTCTCATGGTCCAGCA
>JBFJVP010000169.1:0-6647 GCA_041624075.1 Thermoplasmatota archaeon
CCTCTTCGATCTGTACTACACGTACAGCACGGACGGTGGGCAGACGTGGGCCGAGAACCTGCGCGTGTCGGAGTCCAGCAGCGACGAACAGTACAGCCACCACCAGAACGGGATGATCTTCATGGGGGACTACATCGACATGGACTCCACCCATGGCCGCGCCTACCCGGTTTGGGTCGACACGCGCAACGGCAAGGCCGACGCGTTCATCGCCATCATCGAGCGGCCAGGCGCCAACGGTTGAACGCTACCCCGGTGCATGGTAGCATCCACGCCTGTACGCAGTCGCGAACGCGACGGGGCGCCTGGGCCACGCCGGGCCAGTTCTGGCCAGGGGCATGACCGGCCTGCTGCCGAGCTGGGCGACCAAGTTACAAAAGGGGGGTAGAGGGGGCCAAATGCTGCAGGACAGGCCTAGTCGCCGATGGTCAGGCAGTGGTGGCTGCCGGGGTAAACCACGATGTAACTGCCACCGCTAGCTGACCCTGCCGCCACCAAGGTTTGGCTCTGCAAGCCGGGGAAGTACACGGGCGGCACCGTGAAGCCCACGGAAGGCGTGTCGTACGCAGCCGTCTGGACCACGATGGGGTCACCCTGGCCCGTTTCTTGGGTGTAGGTGACCGAAGGCACATGGTAGCTGGGCAGTACAAACGAGACGCCGGGGAACACCGGGAACGCGGGGATGCTCGGCGACGTGATGTCTTGGCCCGGGGCCTGCCAGCTGGGCGTTGCGACGGTGGTTGGGTTGACATCGAAGCAGGGCGGGCTTCCGGGCCATTGGGGCACCGGCGGCACGCCGGGCTGATCCGGAATGCTGTCGTAGGCAACGATTCCAGCCGCTACGATGGGGCTCAGGTCGGCGTTCGTGTCGTACGCGGGTGCAACAATGTGTCGGCCCTCAATGTGGTAGTATTGGCTCCCTGCGGCCAGTGGTGCGGCAAGCAGCAAAGCGGCCGCCACAAGCATAGGTGTTTTCATAATCAAATCCTGGGCGTTAGCCCAAAACTCGATCTATTTGTCATTATAGAAACAGGTGTATTGGCTTTGGTTTCACCAGCAACCAAACCGAGAAACCACGCTACCGGATCGTTTCTCCATCATCGCAGGCCCAGCGAGCCAGGCATTGGCCCGGGCCCTAGACCCTGCGGGTGAGCCACCTTAGCCCGCAAACTCGTAGGAGTCAAACGTAATCTCCCACAACCAAACCAGGGTAAAGCCAACCAGGCCGGGCTGGCTGCGGAAGTACTGCCAGTCGCCGGGCACGGCAGCCAATTCGACGAACTCGAAGATCGCGTCCGCGTTGTCGGCAACAGTGTCCGCCTCGGTAACCTCGTATTGATAGTGCTCCTGGGCTGGATCGACGAGATCGATGGCCGTGCGGCCACTGGCTGACAGCGCGAAGATGATGCCGTACAACTCCTCTGCCTCCGCCTTCACCGTGAAGGTAGCGTGCTCCAATGCCGAAGCGTAAGAAGCGGGATCGTCGGGGCTCGACAGCACCTGCTGCTGGATGACTGATCGTGCCACTGCCGTGTGGACCGTGCCATTCCAACCGGCGCCTCGTCCCATAGACCGGATGTTGAACACGAAGTCCTCCGGATCCGCCGTCGTCGTGTCCAGGTACTTCAATTGGCTGTACCACCCGATCTCGGGCACGAAATCAGTGACAAGCTCCACGCCCCCCGTCGCGTTGACGCCGATGATGTCGAAGCCCGGGAACACCCCATAGGGCGTCGAGATGGCGGGGTTGAAGGTTGCCGTCATCGTGAGCTCCCGTGGCCCGCTGAACAACGGATCCACGGTCGCCGTCCAGGTGTCACCGTTTCGCATGGGGAACTTGTAGATCCTCCAATCGGAGCCGAAGGCGGTGGTTCCCAGGTCACTCTTGCCAATGGAACCAAGCATCGGGAAATCCCATGCGGCCTCCCACTTGGCCACCTCCGGGTCGTCCGGCAGCATCAGGTAGTTGCCTCCCGCCTCCACCACGACGGTGTTGATGTGGCTCCCCTCTGTATCCTGGGCGCCGAAGTAGATGTGGTGGCCAAACCAGTCCCCGACGTCCCATGACGGTGCCCGCGCCGCGTCATCTGCCGTAAGAGCCACGGCGGTTCCGGGCCCCACGTCAACTTCAGCAACCGGTTCGGGCGCCGGCGGCTCGTCCGCGCATCCGGCAAGCATGGCGATCAGCATCAGGGTCGGGATCAGTCGTGCGTTCATGGCTCGTTGATCGTGGCTGCAGGCTTGGTCTTTTTCTTTCTTTGACGCGCAGAGGCAACCGGAGTAGAGCCAGCTGGCCGCCCCCGGCACCGCTGCCACTGCCCGTCTGTGTGGCCAAAGCCCACAAGCGGCCCCCTGCCCACGCTTAGTGGCTCAGCTTTTGGATGGTGGATTCAAGATTGTTGACCGTCGCCCAGACCGGGTCGCCGGACGCCCCGAAGACAATGAAGGAGGGTGTGCCCCGGATGGACAACTGTTTGGCCAACTGCCAATCGGCGTCCACGAGGTGGGCGGTTTCCCGGTTCTCGTAGCAGTCGATCAGTGTCTGCTCGTCAAGACCCCGCTCAGCAGCAACACGGCTGAGGAAGGAGCCCACGTTGCCGGCCGTGTACTGGCCCTGCTCCTGGTAGATGAGGTCGGTCAGGGACCAGAAGGCGCCGTTGCCGCCCTCCCGGTACGCGCATTCCTGGGCGATGCCGCCGTTGTAATCGAAGTCGTAACCTGCCGTGAATTGGCTGAAGAAGAGGACCGCCTGGCCCTGACTGAAGTAGGAGGCATTCAACTGGGGCAAGACTTGGTTGTGGAAGTACTGGCAGGCGACGCACTTGGGTGCCTCGTAGGCGACGACCACCACGTCGGCGTTGGCGTCGCCAAGGAAGGGATCGTCGGCCAACCCGAGGGCTTCGAAGTTGCTTTGGCGCGTGGCGCCGAGTTCCGGTTCGGCTTCGTCGCCTTGCAAGGCGAGAACCACGAGCAGCCCAGCCACCAAGGCGACCGCTCCGATTCCAACGGCAATGCGCACCCGGGGATCCGAATTGGCTTGGCCGCCGTGAGCGACCTTCAGGTGGTGCGCCAGTTTCTCGGGGCTGGCAAAGGATTGGCGGCAGCGCTTGCACGGATGGGTCACGGGACTCGGGTGGGCCAAGCGGCGGGGACGCTTCAGGTTAAGCGTGCGTGCGCCAGCCTAGCGGAGGGTAGCATACGCCAGCGAGCCCAGCGCGGCGGTCTGGAAGAGTCCCTCGCCCAAGACGAAAACCTGTGCCGCCTGGCCAAAAGACGGCATCATGGCCACGAAGTGGTACAGGAGCAAGCCGTTGTGGAACACGAAGAACAGAGCGAAGACTCCCAGGGCGAACGTGAAGGGTGACCGGATCTGCTTGTGGTTGCGCCAGAAGACGGCGCCCACGACGACCGCAAGCACGGCGTTCACGCCGGCCACGGCGATGTTGATCATCATCATGTCACTCATTGGAGCCTCCTGACTTCTTGAACTCGCCAACCACCTCTGGCGCGACCCGCGCGGCGACTTGCTCGAAGTCCGCCATGCTCTCTTCCATGTCGGGGGTGAAGAAGAACACGTCCCCGTAACCCGAGCCTCGCTGGGACAGGATGCGGTTCTCCGTCAACACTTTCAGGTGGTGCTGCACGGTCTTGTAGTCCACATCCAGCAGGCCAGCCAACTGGTTCGTATTGTACGGCCGATCGCGCAGGAGCAGCAGGATGCGGATGCGCAGGGGCCCACCCCGGGTACCACCCAGGAGGTGCCACAGGACCCGCTTGAGATTTGCCATGCTGCCGTGGCGGGCATGCCGCCGCGAGCGCCATAGGGCTTTCGAGTCGGCTCATGCGCGTGGGCGGGGACCGGCACGGGCACGGCGGGGCAGGGTGTCTCGTACGTTCGGGGGTACGAAGTAGCGACGGTACACACCGTCCGCCTGGCCGGCCACCAGGCCAAACTCGGCCAGGCGGCGCAGGTGCCAGCGTACCGTGGTGACGTTGATGGCCAGGCGCGTGGCGAGGTCGTTGGCCGTGGCGCCGGGGTGGGCGTCAACGAAGCTGCAGATGCGTTGCGCGTTGTCGCTGTTGATCAGGCCCCGCGTGGCCGCCATGCGCTTGGCTTCGACGCCGCCGGCAACGGGGTAGAAGACCCGGAACTTGCCACTGCGTTGGCTGCGAACCAGGTTGGCTCGCTCCAGTTTGCGGGCGTGCCACAGGACACTGGAGGTCTCCATTCCCAATTCGCGTGCCAATTCGCCCAAGTGGATGCCGGGTGTCCGGCTGACGATCTTGTAGAGTTCGGAGCGCCCATCATGCTCCAGTGCCGGGTGGTCGGGCAACTCAACGTGTTCGGTTTCCATCAGGGTGGCTGCGTTCTTCATTCAGGTCGAAGGCCGCCGACTTAGGCTAAAACGATTTTCCCAAATTGGTCCCGGATTGGCCCCATGTTGGCCCCCGATGCGGTCCAGCTTGACCCAGAATGGCCGAGCCTGCAACAGGAGGGCCGAGGGTGGGGGCTTCCATGAGGGTGCGGGCGTTGATGCGTTGCCGGCTCAGGCTTGGTCGCCAAGCAGCCGCCGCGCCTGCTGGATGAGGGGAACATCGATCATTTTGCCCTCCACCACGACCACGCCACCGGCCATGGCTCCGGCGTCATCGACGGCGGCCAGAACCCGCTTGGCCCACGTCAACTCCTCTTCTGTTGGAGCAAACGCCTCATGCACGACGGCCACCTGGGCTGGATGCAAGCACATCTTGCCAGCGTAGCCCAAGGCCCGCGCCTCTTCGGCCTCCCGGCGCGTGCGGTCCAGGTCCTTGAAATCGGCAGTGATCATGTCGACTGCCATGACTCCCGCTGCGGCTGCCGCCAGGGCGACGTTGGCTCGGGGTACGCAGACCTCCCAGTTGCTCGGGCTGCGGCGGAGGCCCGCGTCGGCGGCCAAGTCTTCGGCTCCAAAGGCAACGCCCGCCACGCGTTGGCTGCATCCGGCCAGTTCACGCGCCGCGAGCACACCAGCCGCGGTCTCCAGGATCAACAGCAAGCGCACCGAGCCGGGCTCGGCGCCCACGTCCTCCTCAGTGGCCGTGATGCGCGCATCCAGCGCTTCGATCATGGCGGTGTCCTCAGCCTTGGGCACGACGATCAGATCGGGGGCTGCCGGCAGCACCTCCTCCAAATCCGCCTCCGCGAGCGTACCCGGCCAGGCGTTGATTCGCACCGCCCGCACGCAGGCAGCATTGGGCATTTCGGACAACAACTGGGCCACTTCATGGCGTGCCTCGGCCTTGTCCGCCGGCGCCACGGCGTCCTCCAGATCGGCCACCACCACATCCGCAGCCCCACCCTCCAGGGCCTTACGAAGGCGATCGGTGCGCGAGCCGGGCGTGAAGAGAACCGACCGCATCCTCATGCTGCCTCCATGCGAACCATGGCCGTGCGTTTGTACCGGCAAACCACGTCGTCGTCTTGGTTAAGAACCTCATGCTCAAGAGTCACCAGGCCCCGGCCCGGCTTGCTGGTCGGTCGCTTGGAAACGATGGTGGATCGAACACGAAGCTCGTCCCCCGGGTAGACCGGCTTGGGGTGCACGATCTGCTCGTAACCCATGTTGGCAATCAGTGTCCCCTCCGTCAAGTCCCCCACGCTCATGCCCACGCTGGCCGCAAACGTGTACAATCCATTGACCAACACGTCCCTGAAGCCCGCAGCCTGCGCCGCCTGCTTGCTCAAGTGCAGGGGCTGGGTGTTCTGGGTCAGATGGCAGAACTCGACGTTGTCCTCCAACGTGACCCGCAGGCGGCCTTCGTGCTCGATGGCGGCGCCCACTTCGAACTGCTCGTACAAGAGGCCAGGCATGACGGGCGCGCGAAGCCGGCAACGTCCAAAAACGGGCCGGTGGGAGCCTGTCTGGCCGTGGCCGCGCCGCAGGGCCCGATGGCATCTAAGCCAGCCTCTAAGGTGCCCATGATTGATGCGGGCGTGGTGTGTCATGGCATCCGACAAGCCCGCTCCACCCTGTGCCGCATTGAAGGCCGATGGCAAGAAATGCCAAAACAAGGCCCGCGCCAAGAGCAAGTACTGTGCCAGCCACAAGGGCTACCGCCCAACCGGACTGGCCAAGGTTCGCCTCGATTCCCTGGGCAAGGCCCGCGCCATGAAGGTGGTGCGCAAGCGCGCCGCCGAAACCAAAGGTGGCAAGGGCGCCATTCGCAACCGCCCGGCAGCCATCAAGGTGATGGGCTCCAAGGCGCAATGCGCTGCCCACACCACTGCGGGTTCCCAGTGCAAGCGTTTGCCTCGCGAGGGCTCCAAGTATTGCACCACGCACAAGGGGTACAGGCCGAAGAAGGTGGCTTGAGGGGCAGCCACGGCCGCCGGGATTCCACTGTCTGACCGCGCCAGTCTAAGGCCACAGCCCGCACTGGGGGCCGCCGATGTAGGGGCCGCCGGGGGGTCCGTAGCAGCGCTCGGCCAGATCCTGAACCAGGCCCGCGACATCGGGTAGGCCGGCGTTGGCTGCCGCGGCGGCGGTAAGCAGGGTCGTCAATACAAGCATGGCGAGGTGAAGGAACCTCATGCGGCGTCCATTGGCTGGTGGAGCTTAGGCGTGTCGCCGCTGCAACACCGGTTGAGCGGCCCGGCCGGCGGCTCC
>JBFJVP010000170.1:0-6604 GCA_041624075.1 Thermoplasmatota archaeon
ACGCTGTTGCCGGCAAGGGTCACCGGCTTGGCGATGGTCGCCGTGCCCTCGTTGTTGCCTTCGTCCAGTTCCGCCACCGCATTTGCAGGATCGAGCAGGACACGGATGTTGTAGTCACCGTAGTGCAGGTACGATTCCCAGCGGGCACCGAACTTGTCTTGGCTCAGCGGCGCCATGGTGACCGTTTGCTGGCTAACCGTTTGCCAGCCCGCCGCGTCTTCGTATTGGAACCGGATGGCGAACGTGACTGGTTGGTTGCTTTGGCTGGCAACCTCGACGCGCATGTAGGTCCGCCACAACTCCACGGTAGGGAAGCAGATGAAATGGCACCAGATTTGGCCGCTCATGATGGCCGGATCGAGGGCGTAAACGTCCAACACAACGAGATCGAAGCTGTCGGGGTTGTCGACAGTCATGGAGACGCTCTGGAGGCGCACACCTCCACTGTTTGAGTAGGCGCGCACCTCGACGGTGGCTGGGCCATTGAGAAGCGTGCGACGGGTGTCGATGTCGAAGGACCAGAACGTCGTGCCCGGCAGAAGCGTCCACTCGTCGTCGTTGAGTCGGTAGTACACTTCGGCGACGCCGGATGGGTCTCTTGCGGTGCCTGCAAAGGACACGACGCCAGAAACCACGGCGGGCGTGGAGCTTGTAAAGGCCAGATCCAGGACGGGAGTCCCGGACACGACGATGGTTCCTGAACTGTGGAATCGCGTGTCACTGGGGTACTGCCAATCCTCCTTGGTGTAGGAGTACGTACCAGGGTCGTTGTAGGTGATTGTGCAAGGCACATACCGGCGGACTTCGTAGCACAGGTAGTCGCCAAACACATCCCGAAGGTTGGCGGCATTGTTGGATGGCCGGAAGGTGACCGTGTCGCCGGGGTCGATGGTCAGCGTTTGCGGCCGTGGCGGATCGAAGGTGCGCAGAATGACCTCGTGGTCGGCGGCTTGGGCCGTGGGAATGCCCCCTAGGCTCAAGAGGCAGGCAAGCAGGATCGCCATGGGTACTGGTCGCGCCATGGTCGAGGTTCACCCCGGTCGCCGATAAGAAGAAGTGTGGTCGCCGCACCGTCTTGTGCGCGGCGCCACCTGCTGCGGCAGGCAGGCGGCTGCGCGAGGCCTAGTTGAGACCGGCGTCAATTCCATCGATGGAATTGGTGAAGAACGCGGCCTGCGACTCCGCCATGTTGTTCCCCTCATTGGTCTCCGCTACCGCTTGGAAGGGGTCGACCACGACGCGCACCTGGAAGGAGCCGACGTACCCAATGTCCGTCCACCGGTAGCTTTGGGTGTGGGTTTCACCGCCAGCCAGGCCCACCGTGAAGGACGCAATGTAGTGCCATCGACCTTCGTGGAAGTACTCGAACTGGGTGCGGGCGTCTGCCTGGAACGTACCGTCGTTGGTCAATGTGACCGTCAAGCGCGGCTGGCCGAAGGCGTCGGTCGTGCCCGCGAAGTGGGTTACTGCAAAGTCGATGATTTCCTCGTTGGCTGCGACGATCTCAATGGTGGTCGTCGACGTTTGCGTGTCCAGGGCGGTGACCCTGGCGTCCACGAGGTGGGGCCCATTGCTCAAGCTGTTGGTGTCCAATTCGAACGTCCACGCGTCTAGGCCATCGACGCTTTGCCAGGGTCCACCGTCGACGCGGATGTCCACCGCGCTGACGCCGGGGTCGCCCGAGGCGGTACCGGTGAACGTGGCCAAGCCACTGAGCGTGGATCCCTCGGCAGGTGACGTGAAAGCCACTTCTGGTGGGTCGCCAAGCACGATGACCTCAGCCCGCATGGCACCGGGGTGGATGGTGCAGTAGTAGGCGAAGGCACCAGCAACGTCGAACTGGCGCGTGCATTCGCTTCCGGAGCCCGCGCGGGCACACCATTCTTCGCCTGGATTCGAGGGCGTGCCAGCCGTGACGTCGTGAACGCCGCCCACGGTTCGCCATCGCACCGTTTCTCCCTTGTTGATGCTGACCGAGTCGGGACTGAAGTAATTGCTACCAATCTCGACTTCCGCATTGGCTGGAGTGCCAGCATCTACGGGTGCAACCATCCATGCGGAGACAAGCAGGACTGCCGTCAACCAACCACGAACCATGCAACAATGATGGCTGGAGCTTGTCATAATGGTTGAGGCGCATGCGCGGCGGCCGGATTCGCCTTTCCTCGGCACTCCGATGCGGCTCGGGCCCTGTGGGCCAACGGTGAGCCCGTCGCCCTAGCCTTTTAACGGACGCCAGCTTCGCGCCGCCGATGGCAACGACCGACCCCGGACAACCCGAGGTGAACATTGGCCTGATTGGCCATGTGGATCACGGCAAGACAACGCTGACCAAGGCGTTGTCGGGCAAGTGGACCGACGAGCATTCCGAGGAGGTCAAGCGCGGCATCAGCATCAAGCTCGGCTACGCCGACACCGCCTTTTACAAGGGCAAGGACGCCAACGGGAACGATGTCTACACGAGCAAGCCCAAGGACCCGCGCCTCAACGGCGAGGCGACCTTGCTGCGCCGCGTGTCGTTCGTCGACGCACCTGGCCACGAGACCCTCATGGCCACGATGCTTTCGGGCGCGGCGCTCATGGATGGCGCCCTGCTGATGGTGGCGGCCAATGAGAAGTGCCCGCAGCCCCAGACCAAGGAACACCTACAGGCCTTGGATATCGTGGGTGCGCAGAACATTGTCATTGTTCAGAACAAGATTGACCTGGTGTCCCAGGAGCGCGCCCTGGAGAACTACAAGGAAATCAAGGAATTCGTCAAGGGTACCGTGGCGGAGAATGCGCCCATCGTGCCCGTGTCGGCGCACCACGACGTCAACCTCGGCTACCTGATCCGTACCATCGAGGAAGTCATTCCGACCCCGCCCCACGAGCCGGACGCCGATCCTTTCCTGCTGATTGCCCGCTCCTTCGACATCAACCGCCCAGGCACTCGGCCGACCAAGCTGCGAGGCGGCGTGATCGGCGGCAGCCTGGCCCGGGGAACGCTTCGCGTCGGCGACGAGGTGGAGATCGTTCCGGGTCTGCGCGTGGACGAGGGCGGCCAGACGGTGTACAAGAAGCTCACAACCAAGGTCACCAGCCTGTTCTGTGGCAGCCAGCAAGTGGACGAGGCCGGCCCCGGTGGTCTGATCGCCATCGGCACCAGCCTGGATCCCGCCATTGCCAAGGCAGACAGCCTGACCGGCCGCATCCTTGGCCACTTGGACAAGTTGCCTCCGGTGCTCAACCGCCTCACGATGGAGGTCAACTTGCTGGAGCGCGTGGTCGGCGCGTCCGATGACACCGAAGTGGAGCCGATCAAGGTCAAGGAGCCCCTCATGCTCAACGTGGGCACCGCAACCACGGTCGGACTGGTGTTGAAGGCTGCCGGCGACACCGTGGAGACGGCACTGCGCTTGGCCGTGGCTGCGGAGCCCGGGGCTCGCATCGCCATCAGCCGTCGTGTTGGTGGCCGCTGGCGCCTGATCGGCTACGGCATTTTGCAGTAGGTCCCCGTGGCTTCGCGGCCGGTGGTCTTGGACACCAACGCCTTGCTGTTGCCGTTCACCGATGGCACCGACGTGGAGGAGGAACTGGTTTGCCTGCTGGGAGCCATTGACTTGGTGGTGCCGGAGCCGGTCGTCCAAGAGCTGACGACGCTAGCCGATGGCGGTGGCGCCACGGCACGAGCGAGTCGGGCGGCGCAGCGCTGGATGGCGCGGTGCCGGATCGAGGCGACTCCCTTGCCCGGGGATGACGGCCTGTTGGACGTCGCACGCCGGCTGGGTGCCGCAGTCGTGACCAATGATCGGCGCCTGCAGCTTGAGGCGCTTCGCTCCGGGTTAACGGTGGTGGCCAGCCGCGGCGCCGGTCGCCTGTTTGTTCGCGCTGCCTCTACACTGGATTAGCGGCGGGGCCGGTTGGCCTGGCTGGCGCGCGCTTGTCCAGCCATGACGCGGGCGGCGGCGCGGCTGCGCAGCGACGCATCCAGCAACAAGGGCACGATGGTCAAGAGCGCGAAGATGGCCACGGCGCGAAACGTCTCGGTGGCAAAGCCAAGCCAGGCGCCGAAACCAAAGACCAGTACGATCTCCAGGATGGCAACACGTGCCTCGTTGCGACTGGATTCCACCAGGATTTCGGCGTGTACGGCGGGTTCCAACTCCGATTCCGTGTAACTGAAGATGCCGCCGAAGGCGTTGCCGGCCACGTTCGAGCCACTGAAGCGGCCGGGAAAATGTTTCGCTGGGGGGCGGCGGGGGGCGCCGGGGGTCGGGCTGCGCCCGCGTGCGCCATGGTGGCCCGGGGTGCGGCGTTGATGTGAGAAGGCAACCCCTAAGCCCCCGACTGGACGTGTGGGCACGTGGCGCGCCCCACCTACCTCTGGTTCATCCGACACGGCGAGGTTGAGGCCCCATACGTGGGGACGTTCGTTGGGCGTCTGGACGTTGGGCTCAGCCCGGTTGGGCACCACCAGGCCGAGGCGGTCAAGGCGTACCTGGAAGCGGCGCCGTTTGATGCGATCCTGACCAGCCCCCGCACCCGCGCTCGGCACACGGCCGCACCCCTGGCCCGCCACTTGGGCGCTGAACCCGAGGTTCGCCAGGGCTTCGCGGAGATGGACTTTGGTCGCTGGGAGGGCCTTCAGTGGCCCCAGATCGAGGCGCTTGACGAGGCGTTCGCTGCGCGCTGGGCAGCCGATCCCACAACCATTGCCTGCCCTGACGGTGAGGCTGCCGGCGCGTTCGCGCGGCGCGTGCAGGATGAACTGGCGGGCGTGCTGCATGAGTTCGCGGGTCGCAACGTGGCCCTGTTTGCCCATGCCGGCGTCAACCGGGCCATCCTGGCAGCGCTCACCGGCCAGGACTACATGGACACCTTCGTGTTTGCACAGGACTATGGGTGCCTGAATGCTGCTGCATGGAGTACCGATCAACCCGGAGCGGCCCAGGTGGCGCTCGTCAATCTGGTGCCAGGCCCGCGTTCACAGAGCCAAGGTGACGGGCCGCGAGTGGCTTGACGCCAGGCCCACAGCACCTTATTTCTTATCAATAATAACGGGCTACGTCTCCGTCGGTGAGGTTGGTGAGTGGCCACGAGGGCGTGGCGGGTTGGGCGGTCGTAGCAGTGTTGATGCTGGCGTCGCCCGTGCAAGGAATCTGGTTCGAGGACGCCTCCGAAGAGGCCGGCGTCGAGTTCCAAACGGCAGGCGAGGTGCACCCGGATCCACGGTTCAATCCTGCACTCTGGCCGGCGTTTCCGGAACTCATCGGCTCTGGTGCATGCTTTGCGGACTTCGACGGCGATGGATTGGACGACCTGTACTTCGCCAACCAGGCGTACAACCTCGAAAACCTGGAGGTCGCTGGCTGGATGTCGATGCCCGAAGCGCGCAACGCATTGTATCTGAACCAGGGCGACGGGACTTTTCTGGATGCATCGGCTGCGTCCGGATCAGACAGCCCTGCTCATTCCAACGGTTGCTCGGCCGCCGACTATGACGGCGACGGAGACATCGACCTGTACCTCAACAATTACGGCGACAACCAATTGCTGAACAACGACGGGTTTGCTCACTTCACGGACGTGACCGAGCGATCTGGCATCGGCATGCCTGGTGCGTGCGGCCGCTGGGAGTGCCTGTCAACCAGCAGCGCCTGGGGCGACTACGACGGCGACGGCGACCTGGATCTCTACGTTGGAAACTTCGTCAACACCAACTCCACGGATATCAACGTGGGACCCCAGGGGCACGTTGCCCAGCACAATTTCCTGTTTCGCAACAACGCCGACGGCACGTTCACGGAAGTGGCACACGAAGCTGGCGTGGCTGGCTTGGCCGCCGACGACCACGGCTCCAAGACGTTGGCTGTGGCGTTTTTTGACGCCGACGACGACGGCGATCTGGACCTGTACGCCGCCAACGACGGCATGCCAAACGATTACTACGAAAACCTGGGCGACGGCACGTTCCAAGACCAATCGGAGCACTCCAACCTGGACGACAACCGCGCCAGCATGGGCATCGCTGTCGGCGACTACGACCAGGACGGATTACCGGACCTGTTCATTCCCCACTACGCCATGGAGGACAGTGGCTTCTACCGCAACTTGGGTGGCGGAGTCTTCGAGGACCGCAGCGGCGAGGATGGCGTGGCCGCCGAGCAGGATCTGGTCGGCTGGGGCGCCCGCTTCACGGACCTTGACCGCGACGGCGACTTGGACCTCGTCAG
Source organism: Thermoplasmatota archaeon (assembly GCA_041624075.1). Taxonomy (GTDB): domain Archaea; phylum Thermoplasmatota; class E2; order JACPAO01; family JAHFTW01; genus JBFJVP01. The sequence continues at coordinate 6,216 of JBFJVP010000170.1, forward strand.
TTCCAACGGCTTCGCCACGCCGTACGTGCCCGACGGATTCGTGTACGACCAGCCCACGCAGGTGTACCTCAACGAACCGGAGAGCTTGCCGGCGACTCCAGGCGACCGGCTCTGGGTGGACGCGACCGCGTTGTCGGGGCCCGGAGCCAACGACGCGCGCGTCAGCCGGGGCCTCGCCATGAGCGACTACGATCTGGATGGGGACACCGACATGGTCGTCGTGCAGAACGCTAACCAAACCGCCCAATTGCTGCGCGCCAGCGGGGCCACCGGCAATTGGCTGCTGGTTGAGTTGGAGAACGAGGGCATGAACCGGTTCGGGATCGGAAGCAAGGTCACAGTAAGCTTCGATGGACGGTCCCAGGCCATGTGGGTTGAAGCTGGCAGCA
>JBFJVP010000171.1:0-6603 GCA_041624075.1 Thermoplasmatota archaeon
AAGCCATTTCGTCGCCTCTGATGCTTTCGTTCTGGCTGCATGGGCTGCGGGCGTTGTGGTGGCCGACGTGCTGTGATGGGGCCCAAAGCTCGCTCAAGCAAACCGGCCGTGGGCCCACGGGTCACCTTGACCGCGTTCAAGGCCGATCACTGCGTGGGCCACAAGCGCCTGAGTTGACCATTTCTTCCTGTTTGTGCGCGTCGGCGCCCTCGATGTCAGTGGCCCGCGGCGCCGATTCCAGGGCCTGGCGGCACTTCCAGCGACCTTGGATCCAGGCACCGGAGCGCAGCATCGCCAAGGCCCTGGAACTGGGTGGCTCGGGGGTCTGGCCTGCATCGTCCAGTACGCCCATGCGCGGCGCGGGCCGACTTGTGCAATGGGTTGCCCTAGACTTCCCGGGCGGCTCCGCACAGGGTCTGGACCCATTCGCCATCCACTTCTTCCCAGCCGTCGGCGCACCAACTGAACTGGTAGGTTCCCGTGCCGGACTCGCTTGCGCGCACCTGGATGGTCCATTCTCCGGGGCCGGGTGAGGCATACACCCAGGCGTCCTCGCGGTCGTTCAGGTCGTCGCGCGCAGCTAGAGCTGTGCCTTCATGGAGAACCCGCACGCGAAGGCCGGCATCCCAGGCCGGACCCGTGATGCTCAGGTATTCGTGGCCCGGGTGCTCTAAGGTGAAGGTCAACCGCGCACGGGCAGCGGTGGCGTTCAGGGTGGCCGTCAGGCTCCCCGATTCGTGGAGGACCCGTGTGCCGTCATGCATTGAGAAGCTGGCGTCCCTGTACACGACCCGGTTATCATCGGCTGCATCAACGATGAACACTCCTGCTTGGCCGGTGTCGTCGTTGATGATGTACGCGGTCCAAGCCGGGCGGCCGTCCTGGATTGCCAGGGTCCACGCCACCTTGGTTCCCGCTGCGCCCTGTGGATACGCGGCATGGGTTGACATGCGTTGGGCTGCATGCTCGCTCGAACGTGGAGGCTGGTCCCCCAGGGGTCCCCCTGGAACGATGGGGAAGATGAGCGTGGTGTTGTCTTCGCCCGAAAACAGGACCTGGCCCTCGTCGCCCATGACGACTGCGTAGTGCCCGGCTTCTCCCGTTGAGAACAGGTATGCCCAAGCGTGGGCGCGGCCATCCAGCAACGGGTCCTGCTGGCTCAGGTGGTTTGCGTAGGGCCCCCTGCCATCAATCAAGGCGCCAGCACCCACTTCATAGGTGCCGACTGCGACCAGGCGGGCGCTGGCATTCCAGGCGCGGGCCTCAGCGACTGCCTGGTTCCACCACGCATGGCTGTCGACGCCCACGGGCCGGACTGCATCCACGCCGTAGGTGTCGCTTGCAGACGGCTGCTCGGTGACGGTTGCCTCACCGGAGCTCGGCGGGTCTCCAATACAGCCTGCCATCAGCAGGGCGACGATCGCGGCCTTGGCGAAGTCCCGGTTCACGGCGCTCCATTCACCCATGCCTCAAAAGATGTGGCAGCCCGCCACGCCCGCCCAGGGCGGCGTCGATTGCGAAGCGGTTAGGAGTCCGGGCCGGCTGGCGGGGCTCGCGCATGGCCAAACCCGGTGACATCGTTGAATTTCGCAGCGGCCTGTTTGGCATCGAGGCCCCCAAGAACCTGGCCGTCCTTTTGGAGCGGCAGCGCCGCAAGGGCGTCGTGCGGGCCCGAGTGGTCACCATCGAGGGCGAGAAGGAGGTCAACTGGGACCGCTTGACCCACCGGGTGTTCAAACAGCGCTACGAGGGCTCCCTCACCAAGCTCGACGATGTGAAGGCGCGCCTTCAGTTCCTGATCGGGCAACACTCCGAGGGCGGCCTGGCCGAAGAGGCCGAAGACGACCTGGGAGCCCTTGAGGAAGCCTTGTGGGAGGCCACCTGCGATGGGCCGCCCGGGGGCCAACCCGGTGACCCGTGGACCGATGAACAGATCGCGGTGGCCCGGTACGTCGAGCCGTCCAAGCAGCAGTTGAAGGACGTGCGGGAAGCGCTGGCACGGTGCCGCCGCGCCGGCACGGGCCGGTTTGAGACCGTCGCTGGCAGGGGTGACACATGGCGACCATGGACGCGCTCCGAGGTGCAGGAGATGCGCGAGGCGTGGGAGCACCTGCAGGTGTTGCGCAAGAAACTGGTGGATGTCCAGGAGGATGAGGAGGGCGAACGCTTGTTCGTCCGCATTGACATGGACGCGGCCGGCCTCGACGACACCGACAAGGCGACCATGCAGTGGGCCAAGGCGGCCATGGAGCAATACGTCGAGTACGACGGCGTGCCCGATGGCACTGCACCGGTGGCGGGCATCGGTGGCCTGGGTGCCACCCGCGTGTTTGGCATGGACCTCCACCGCGCCCTGGGCTTCCTGGCACAGGACTGGATTCGGGGCGAGCACACGACCACCAGCAGCGACTACGTCCAGTTCCTCCTGGAATCGGGCCTGTGGAATGCCGACCAGGCGGTGGCCAGCCTCACGCGCCGCCACGTCAACCAGGAGCCGTTCTTCGAGCATGTCGAGGACCCCGACGCGGAGGCGGCCGCCAACGCCTTGCCCGAGCCACGCTTGGAAGACGACCCGGGGCGCGAGGACCTGCGCCACCTGGATTGCTACACCATCGATCCGCCAGACGCCAAGGACTTCGACGACGCCGTTGGCATCGAGGACTTGTCCGACCGGCCCGACAGGGGACCCGGTTGGCAGAGGCTGTGGGTCCACATCGCCGATGTTAGCCACTACGTGCGACAGGACTCCCTACTCGATCGGCACGCCAAGAAGCGCGCAACCAGCGTGTACCTGCCAGGCCGGGTCCTGCCCATGCTGCCTCACCGCATCGCCGACCACTTGTGCAGCCTGCGCGACGACGGCGACCGGTTTGCCATGAGCGCCGCCATGGACGTGGACCCCGAAGGTCTGGTCAAGTACACCAGTTTCCACGTCAGCCTGATTCGCGTCAACGAGAACCTGAGCTACGACGAGGCGCTGCGCCGCGCCGATGCCGGAGAGCAGGTCTTCCGGGACCTGTTGGAGCTGGCCGACCGCATGCGCAGCCACCGCCGCGGCCTCGCCCTGGAGACCGGCGAACTGAAGGTTCTCCTGGAGGAGTCCGGCTTCAGCGCCTTGGAGAAGCACGCCAACCCGGCCACGCGGATGATCGAGGTGTTCATGGTGGCCGCCAACGAAGCGGTCGCACGCCACCTCAACGAGAACGGGTTGGGGCTCCTGTACCGTTGCCACCCGCTGCCCGACCCCGCCAAGGCAGAGCGATTCCAGCACCAAATGGCGACCATGGGCTTCGAGGTGGACATGAGCCTCCCCAAGAAGGCCGCAGCAACGGGTGCCGCCGTGGCCGGCCAGGCCGCAGACAGCCTGCTGGAACAACTCAAATCCGGCGGCGGCAAACTCAACCTCTTTGGTGGCGGCATGGGCCTCAGTGGCCCCGCACCCGAGCCCGAAGAGCAGCCGGAGCCTGCGGACGAGTTGCCAGAGGACGAGGGCTTCGCCGCGCTGCCCGAAGAGGAACGGGAGGCGTGGCTGCGCCCCTTCCGTACTGCCGTTGACCTGCTGAGCAGCCACACCGACCAGGCGCTCGCCGAGGTCGCGACATTCAAGCTCCTGGGCGCCATGGGACGCGCCTACTACGCCCCTGAAAACCAGGGTCACTTCGGCCTGGCGTCCACCCATTACGCCCACTTCACCAGCCCCATCCGCCGCTACCCCGACCTGGTCGTCCACCGCAACCTCAAATGGTTCATCCAGGGCGGCGACCCGGAAACCGGCACCCCACCACATGACATCGAGAGCCTGCGAACCCTGTGCGACCACTGCAGCGACCAGGAGCAGGCCGCCGACCGGTTGGAGCGCACCGTCAAGGCCAGTGCACTGGTGCTGGCAAGCCTGCAAGGCGACGGCGCCCTGGAAACCACGCGGGCCCGCATCACCGGCATCACGCCCGCCAGCCTGTTCGTGCAAGTGGGTCGCGGAATCGACGCCCGCATCGCCGCTCGAGACCTGCCCGGAGGCCCCTACCAAGTGGACGAATGGGAATCCATGCTCTACCTCAGCGACGTGGAGGCGCCGCAGCGGTTCGACCCCGAGGACCTGAAACTGTTGGACCAGTGGTTCGACGACGAGCTCGGAGAGGCTCGAATGGTTCGGGGACGCCTCGGCGACCCCGTTCAAGTGCAACTCGCCGGCCGGGACGTCGCCGCTGGCCGGACGGGAGCCAGGTTGATGGCGTGGCGCGGTCAACGGTTGGCCGAAGGGGCCCGGCCGGAAGAAGCGTGAAAGGTGCGGCGACGAGGCCACGTGACCGGGGAGCGACGTCGACTCAAGCCGCGTAGCACTGCTCGCCGAATCGGCTGTACGTCCACAGGACGCAGCCGCTACCGGGCGTGTCGGCGCAGACGCCGTACATGAATTCGCCGCGGGGAATGATGGGCACGCAGACGGGGCCGATGGGGGCTACGTAGCACGGCTCGCTGAAGCGGCTGTAGGTCCAGACGGCGCACTCGTCGCTCGACGGGTCCCCACAGACGCCGAACTCAAATTCGCCATCGGGGAAAATGGGCACACAGACCTCGGAGGCCGCCGTCGGGGCCAGGCCGAGGAGGCTAACGGAGATGAGCAGGCCGGTCCATGTCAGGGCAGTGATGCGGGACATCGGCACTGCGACGCGACCGGGGGCCTTGACGTTGGCGGCGCCGAAAACGCAACCCTGCACCCTCAGGTAACGGTGGACGCCCACGCAGCGACGCCCAGGCCACCCAGCATCAAACCCCACGCCACCACCGCCACGTCCGCGCGGTAACCGGTAATGCCCTTGACGATGGTCTGGTGGACGCGCCAGTTGACCAGGGCCCAAGGGGCGGAAATGGCGATGAAGACGACCCAGTCGCCGAGGCGCGCCATGGCCGCCGTTGCTCCGGCAACCAGGACGACCCTTGTCGCCAACTCCATCCACAGCGTCGTGTGCGGCGAGCCCGGGTAGCGGGTCGCCCAGAAGCGGCCGTGTTCGGCGAAGGCGACCAGGGCCACGGCCGCCCCCAACAGGGACAGCCCCAAAGCCACTGGCCAGGAAACGGGGAGCAAGGCCCACGTTGATGGAACCAGGGTGGCAAAGCTCAGGCTGCCCGCCACCCAGCCCCGGCGATCCATGGTTGGCGTACCGGAGCGCTGGACGCTGCCCATCTACACGCCGAGGCCGAGCCGCACGAAGTTTCGCACGCCGGGGCCGATGCCAACCATGATGATGGCGAACTTCACGAGCCCGATCAGGTTGGGGTATTGCTTCACTTCCTCCTTGGAGTAGATGTCGATGGTGTACACCACCAGGACACTTACCAGGAGCTTCAGGGGCGCGAAGGCCAGGAAGGTGGGGTACGTGGCACCGAATTCCCAGCCAATGTTCTGGCTGATCTCCTGGAACTTGTCGATGATGAAACCAGAGAGAACGTGCTTCTCGTGGTAGCCGGCCAAGTCGAGGCCGTACGCGGTGGCCACGCCGTCGACGGATTGGCTGAAGATCAGCAACAGGTTGACAGGGTTGGTGAACGCTGCGGCTACCTCGCTGCCGTTGAGCTTGTAGCGGTTGCGAGCGATCAACCAGATCACCCCAGTCATGGCGGCCGCGATGGCGGGTGCCGCGATGACGGTGATGGGCAGGCCGTCTCCCGGCGTGCGTCCCGGCCAGGGGTTCTGGATGTAGGTGGCCACGTAGACCAGGTCGAAGGCGATGAACGCGAGGGCGAACGGCGTGATCAGGTCGGTCTTGCCAATGGAGCCCTTGCGCTCAACCATGATGCGGATGGCGAAGAACGTCGCTGCGGCCACCACTGCGACGATGACCGGGTGAATGAGCAGGCGCACTGTCTGCCACTCGTAGATCCAAAGGAGAAGCCACAGGAGCGTGCCCGCAGCGAAAATCATCCAGAGCTTCTGGAAGGCCCGCTCAAGGCCGGCCGCTTCCGCCACGCGGCCCAGGTAGATGCCAATCAGCAGGCTGATGATGCCTCCTGCGGCGTAGAGCAGGTAGATCGGGGGCGTGATGAAGACGTACTCTAGGGGTGCCAGGATCAGGTCGGTGTCCTGGAGAACGTGGGCGATGGCGCCCGCCACAACCCAAGCTGTGGCACCGTAGACCGCCTTGGCGTCCATCTTCACTTCGAAGTGGCGCAGCATCTGGTACAGGCCCAGGATACAGATGGCCATGAGGACCACCCAACTGAGGGTGTTGACCATGTTGTAGCCGGGGTACGCCGTTACGCCGTTGTGGACGAGGTGGCTGACGCTTTGGCCGTCCGCCTTGATGGGACCCCAGTAGTACTTCCAGACGAAGTTGTCGTACACTTGGCGCGGCGAAATCAGCGTCCCGATCCAGACGAGGAAGGGGATGCCAAGCAGCAGCGCAGGGGCGGTCCATCCCGGCAGCCGCTCCACGAGGCCCGGCTGGGGTTGATCAACCGGCTCGCTGGACGCCGCTGCAGCGGGGTCTTCTCCAGGTTCGTCGGCGGGCAATGGGAGGGGGGCGTCGGAGTCCATGGTGGATCACAGGAGGCCTTGGTTGCTGGTCCACGAGAACCAGAGGAGGTAGGCGCCGGCGGCGACGA
>JBFJVP010000172.1:0-6569 GCA_041624075.1 Thermoplasmatota archaeon
CCGTCAACGGATTCGATGAGAGCACCCAAGCCGTACCCCAGGGCCACGAGATACAGGAAGGGCTCGGCCAGGGGCGGCACGGCGTTCACGTACCATGTCTTCCGGTAGACTCGGAAGTTGCGGCCCACCATCGCAGCGGCGCCGCGCCACGTCATGTCACTCACGCAGTGCCCTCCCGGTAAGCCGTAGGAAAACGTCTTCGAGCGTGGCGCGCCGCAGGATCATCTCGGCCACATCGGGGTGGGCCCCGCGCAACTTCGCCTGCAAGCCGGCCAGGGACTTGCCATAAGCCAGGACTCGGTCGCCCATCACCTCGTGGGCCACGCCGCGAGCGTCCAGGTCCTTGGCCAGATCCTGCAAGACCTGAGCCACGTCGGCTGATTCGGCGGCCACCAGTTCCAAAGCCTCGTTGCCAGCGTGCTTGTCAATCAATTCCCGGGGGCGCCCCATTTCCAGGACCTTGCCTTGGTCCACCACGACGAGTTGGTCGCACAGCATCTCCGCCTCGTCCATGTAGTGGGTGGTCAGCAGGATGGTCTTCCCTTGTCGCCTCAGGGCCCGAATGGTGTCCCACAGTTGGTGCCGCGCCTGGGGGTCCAGCCCCGTGGTCGGCTCGTCCAGAACAAGTATGTCCGGATCGTTCATCAGCGCCCGCGCGACGATCAGCCTGCGCTTCATGCCCCCTGACAACGCTTCCACGCGGCCCTTGGCCTTGGTCTGTAATTGCATGAAGTCCAGCAATTGGTCCGCTCGCTCGTCGATCTGGGCCGAGGGCATGGCGTAGAAGCGGGCGTAGGCGCGCAGGTTGTCTCGCACGGTGAAGTCGGGGTCCAGGTTGTCCTCCTGGGGAACCACTCCCAGTCGTGCCCGGATGGCGCGGCCGTCGCGGGCGGGGTCCAGGCCCAGCACGGACAGTTCGCCTTGGTCGCGAGGACTCACGCACTGGATCATGCGGATCGTCGTCGTCTTGCCTGCCCCGTTGGGTCCCAGAAGGCCGAAGCAGACTCCGCCCGGGATTTCAAGGTCGATGCCGTCTACGGCTGTGAACGCCCCGAAGCGCTTGACAAGCGCCCGCGCTACGACCACGGGAGCTCCGCGGTCGGCCGCCGGTCGTGGTTGCCGGTTGTCTGGGGCTCGCACGACCAGGCCAGCCGGGGGCCGGGTTTGGGCGTTGCGTTGACGAGCGTGAAAGGAGCCCGGGGCATGCCGCTCGCCGAAGAAGCTAAGCGCGGGGTGGGTCCTGCAACGTCTATGTCCAGAATGGTACTGGTGCTTGCTCTGCTGATTCCCTTTGCCGGCTGCCTAGGTGACGATGCAGACCCGGCCGTGCTCGACGATGTCGATGATTCCACGGCTGCAGCAACGATGCATTTCGCTGACACGGTGGACGTCAGGGTAACCGCTACGCGGCCCAGTTTCATCGTTGTTGGCGGCGTCCAGCCCGCCAATTGCTTCGCGGTCGAAGGCGCATCCGAGATTGTCAACGGAACCGTGACGGCGACCTGGAGTGCCATGACGCCCGCGACCCAGACGATGGAATTGCGCGTGGCGGGCGCAGAGTCCGTCTTCGTTGAGGGCGCGTCGCCCTTGACGCTGGATGTTCAAGACGTGAAGCCGGAGGACGGCCGCATTCTGATCATGATGCAGCCGGCCATGCCGGGAGCCGCAGTGGAGCAACAGGTATCCGTTGAGATGGACCTCCACTACCTGGGTGGCGGGATGAAGACCGACCCCAACTGGGTCTGCTCCCACAGCTAACCGACAGCTAGTCGACGGGCTGGACGAGCCCCGTGTCGTTATCGTAGAGAAGCCCGAACACTTCGAGGTCCTTGGGCAGTAGCGGATGCGAGGCGACCAATTGGAGGCTTGCTTGCAGGTGCCTCTTGGTGTCCTTGAAGCCTCCGAGCCAACGCTGGAAGTCGGGGCGCATGGCCTCGTGGTACGGGGTCTCGGTGGTCGCCGCGATGCCGTGGGCGATGGGGAAATTGGGGTGTCCGATCTGTGTCATGCCACACTTGGTATGGCCCATGATGCAGATGTGGCGAACTCCCATGGCGTGAACGGCGACAAGCAGGCTTCGCAGGGTGCCGTCGTCGACGACGTTTCCAGCGTTGCGAATGATCTTGGCGTCGCCGTGCTCAAGGCCCAGGACCTTCTCCACGTTGTACCGGGTGTCCATGCATGCGACCACGGCGAGAGCGCGACGGGGTCGACCCTCAAGGTCCGAGTCGGTCTGGTCCCAACCCTCTGCCACGAATTGGGCATTTCCGGCAATCAGCGCGTCTCGAAGCTGGCTCATCGGGGGTGGCGATGGAGCCTGTGGGCTTAGCAGGTGCGCCTTGAATCGGCAACCCGGCGAGTGCGCGGGGTGGCGCCCTGGGGTCGCCCCCTACCCTGGCACGTTGCGATCCAGCATGTCGTGGGGGTCCTCGATGAGGTGCAGGCTGGTGCCGTGGGCTTGTAGTGCAGCTGCCAGCGAGTCGCGCAGGTCGGCACTCCGGGCGGCGGTGAGGGCAACGGTGTTGTGGGCAACGGCGAGGGGGTAGGGATAGCCAAGGTACACGGGGTCGCGGGCCAGGGGAACCAGTGCATCGAGCACCTCGGGTTGCGTCACATCGATGCGGTAGCAGAAAGGCGCGCGGGGGTGCAGGCGCGCGATGTGGGTGAGGCCTTGCTCGGGCACGGGTACCGCCCAGGCTTGGTCGGGGTGGTGCTCTTGGCCCCAGCGGTGGAGGGCCCGGGGGAGGTTCACGCCGTCGATCGCCATGGAGCTGCGCTTCGAAACGCCGGCCACTGGGGCCTGCCTGCTGCGGGCGCGATCCAGAAGGTCCTCGGCGGCGCGGTGGGCGTGGGCGGGGGCGGCTGGGGCGGGTTGCAGGGCGCCATCCCATAACAGTAGTGTGTTGGGTTGTGCGCTGCGCAGGGCGACGCGGGCGGCGCGCAGTTCGGCAGCGTCCCGCAGTGCTTCCGCGAACGCCTGCGCCGATGGCACCGGGGGTGCGTCGAGTCCCAGGGCGCTGTATTCGGCTTGCACAAGCTCGGCTGCTTCCTCCGGCGTGCAGGCAGTAACGATCGGTTCCGGTTCGGGCTCTCTTGGTCCCGGCCAATGGATGGCTACAGCGCGGGTCGCGACGACCCAGATGGCCCCGTTGTCGACCAGGATGGCGTGGCTGCCATCCACTGCGATGCAGTTGGGCAGGGCGCTCGGGGGGGCCAGGATTCTGGCTTTGGGAGTGAACGGAAGGGGGCGAATGCTGTGCCCTGCAAGCCGCTGGGCTGCGGCGGCAATGGACGGGTTCCCGTTCACACGCCTGAAGGGCCAAGCGCGGCGTATCATGGTTTTGCCCCCTCCAGTGGAAGCACAACGTCGCTTCGAAGCCATTATGGCGTGTGGGTGCCGATGCTGTTTCGGGATGCACCAGCCTACGCTCCGCGAACTGCTGGCCGATCTGTTTGCCAATCACGGCTACACGGTGAGCCACGACGCCGCCCTGGAAGGCCGCAGCGGCACGCTGTACACCATACCTCTCTTGGCCGAGGATGGCGAGCGCTACGTGCTTGTCGATTGTGCCGACGACCCTGTCGAGCAGGAAACCCTCGATGACTTGGCCCAAGTGGTGGCCGATGTGGGCGCCGACATTGCGGTACTGGCCCACACCGGCATCCAGCGCGGCGCCGCCAGCCCAGCCATCACGGTCTGGGACCGGAATCAAATCGCAGCCCTGGTCGGCGACGCATTGGTTGCCAGCGCCTTGGGCGTGGCGCCGGCAGGCTTGAACCTTCGATCCAAGCGCGTCTTGGCCCAAACGGACGGCATCGACCTGACGGCCGGCCTCGATGCAGACTACATGGACCAAGACGACAGCGACGAGGCTGAGGTTGAACTCGGCTTCCCGGGCTTTGACCTCGACGGACTGACGGCGCTGACGGCCGACCAACCCCCGGCTTCTTCCCCCCAAAAGAGCGACGCCAGCCAGGCAAGCCCGGGGCCGGTGCGATCACGCAGCGCCGACTCCCTGCTGGCCCGCGCGCTGCGGGAAACCGTCCCTCGCCCCGGGCCAGACGCACCAGCCGCGACGCCCCCGGGTTTTCCCTGCCTGGCCATGGAGATCGACCTCGATCAGGCGCGCCACCTCGTCCGGCAACAGCTCTCGGCCGTCGAACGCGCAGGCTTGGTCCTCCAGCCGGTGTGGATCATCGACTACGAGTGCGACTTGCTCATTGAGGGAACGCTGCGCTCTGAAACCGTGTCCGGGTGCATCGAGGTGCACGGCACCTCGCGCATGGTCACTCAACTGGAAGGGGACGTTACGCCGGGCCCATTGGTTTACCTGCCAGACGGCATGGAGCCGGAAGAGCGGCCGCTGCGCACCAGCCGCGAGCGTGCCCTCAGCCAAGCGCATCAAGCCATCGTTGCTGCCCACACGCGGGTGGTCCAAGTGCAGAGCCACGACCCGGAGGACAACTTCACGGTGTCAGAGAAGAAGCGCGTGGAGCCCCGCCCCGATCATGTTCGGCTCAAATGCCGGGGAACGTTCCACCGCCCCCTGTGGCGCTTGTCCGGCGTCAACGGCACCGTCGAGGTTGACGCCGTCACGGGCGACGTGATGAACCAGCAACTGCGCAGTTCGTCCCGTAACGCTGTCATGCTGGAGTAGCCAAGCGGAAGGTCCACAACGCGCCTTCGCCCAATCGCTCCACGCCCTCAACCTGCAAGCCAAAGCCTACGGGGGCCGGCCCGCCGGGCCAGAGGCTGGGGCCCTCGCCAACCAGCACTGGCGCAACGTACAACGTCCATGCGTCGACAAGGCCTGCCTCCAGAAACGAGCGCAGCACGTTGCCGCCGCCTTCCACCATCACATCCCGGACCCCCCGATCCCACAGGGCTTGCAGCACCGCGGCCAGGTCCAGGCCGCGTGGGCCCCGGGGGACGTGAACGACTTCGGCGCCCGGCGGGGGATGGGTGCCTGGTGCACACATCAGCAGGGTGCGAGCCTCACCGTTGAGCACGCGTGCATCCGGTGGCGTGCGGCCGCTCGAATCCAACACCACGCGAATGGGATCGGGCCCGCTGGCATGGACGCGCTTGACCCGCAAGCTCGGGTCGTCCGCCAAGATCGTGCCAACGCCCACCAGAATGGCGTCGCAGGCGGCCCGCATGCGGTGAACGCGCACCAAATCTTCTTGCGAACTCAATAGCAACGGCCTGCCGCCCGCCCCGGCCAGCTTACCATCCAGGCTGCTGGCGCAATTGAGCAGGACTCGGGGACGAGCCACGGCTGCCCAGCGGCCATTCGTTATTTATGTGGCGGTGGCTGCGATGCTGTGGCGGGTGAACAGGGTCAGCCTCTCGAAGCGGATGGGGGTCCGCAGGCCCCGGACGCAGAGGTTGCCGAGCAACAGCAGACTCCATCAGCGGAAGCACGGGCGCGTGTCCCCGGTCAACTCACCTTGATCGGCGCGGGCCATGTGTTCGACATCGAGCACGCCATCGTGGACGCGATCCACGCCATTCGCCCGGAGAGGGTGTTCGTCGAATTGGATCGGGGGCGACTCATGGCACTCGTCCAGAAGGCCCGCGGCGAAGACCGCGCCCCTGCGGCCAAGGCGGGACTCCTGCACCGGCGCCTGGAGCGCTTCCAGTCGCGCGTCGCCCAGGGCTACGGGACCGAAGTGGGCTCGGAAATGCTGGCGGCCGTGCGTGCAGCCCAGGAGGTGGGTGCGCAGTTGGGGCTCATTGACCAGCCCGCCCAGGAAACCCTCAGCCGCGTGATGAAACAACTGACGTGGCGGGAGAAGATCCGGGGTGCAGGCATCCTTGCGGCCAGCCCGTTTCGGTCCTTGGCGGCCAAGGTGCGCCGGAAGACCCCTGGGGAATCCATCGAGGATGAGATCCAGCGCTACCAGGACGACCCGGGGGCCATGCTGGATGAACTGGGGCGCCATTTCCCCACCGTGCGCCGCGTGGTCATCGACGAGCGGGACGAGCTGATGGCGCGCCGGCTGCACGAGGGCCTGATGGGCATCGTGCACGGCGTTGCCGTCGTCGGGGATGGCCACGTCAACGGCCTGGTTCGGCACTTGGCCGAGCAGGAGCCCGCCATCGAGGCCGTGGTCTACCGATTGGCCGACGTGCGCGAAGGCCGATTACCCAAGCCCCCGATGCCGGCAGCCGTTGAGTCAAAGGACACGGACTCGGTATCCTTTGGGTTCACCGTTGGCGGCTAGGCCGGCGGCTCACCACAACCGCTATCTGGCACTCGAGGTGCGTCCATGCCATGGTCCTCAAACAGGCCCTCATGGCCGTTCCAATCCTGGCGGTAGCCCTTGCTGGCTGCCTTGACAACCAAAGCGACGCCGACGAAGCGCATGTTGAGTTGGCGTACCTGGGATTGACGAGCCTGCCGGCCATCGATGCCGCAGCGCTGGTGGGCGAACTGCGCAGCTTCGCCGACAGCTACTCTGAGCGCGCGGCCAACCTGCCCGACCACGTGGGTGCCCGCGACTACCTGGCTGACCAATTCGAGAGTTTCGGACTTGATGTGTGGCGGCAGAATTTCACCAACGGC
>JBFJVP010000173.1:0-6560 GCA_041624075.1 Thermoplasmatota archaeon
AACCGCCAGATGGCTGATTAACGAGTCCTCGGTCTCTCCGGATCGGTGCGAGATGACAGTCGTGTAGCCGGCCCGGCGGGCGGCGGCGATGGTATGGAGGGTTTCGGACAGGGATCCGATCTGGTTGACCTTGATGAGGATGGAGTTGGCTTCGCCGTCCAGGATGCCCTTCGTTAGGCGCTCGGGGTTGGTGACGAACAGGTCGTCGCCCACCAACTGGACCCGGTCGCCCAGCTTCTGGGTTTGCAGCTTCCAGCCCTCGTGGTCATCCTCCGACATGCCGTCCTCGATGCTGACGATGGGGAAGCGGTCACACAGCTCCTCGTAGAAGGCCACCGTATCTGAGGGGCTCTTCTTGCCATCCTGCCCGAAGTCGTAGACGTCCTTCTCAGCGTCAAAGAACTCCGTGGCTGCAACGTCGAGGGCGAGCAGGATGTCGCTGCCCAACTCGTAGCCAGCCGAAGCACACGCCTTCTCGATGTACTCCAGAGCGGCGGCGTTGCTGGGCAGGTTGGGTGCAAAGCCCCCCTCGTCGCCCACGGCCGTAGCGAGGTCGTCGTTCTTCAGGGTCTTCTTGAGGCTGTGGTAGACCTCGGTCCCCATGCGGAGGCTCTCCGCGAAGGAGTCGGCGCCCACGGGCACGACCATGAACTCCTGGATGGACACGTTGTTGGCGGCGTGGGCGCCGCCGTTGAGGATGTTCATCAGGGGAACCGGCAGCACCCGGCCGAACTGGCCACCCAGGTAGGCGTGCAAGGGAATCTGCAACTCGTCGGCGGCCGCGTGGGCCGTGGCCAGGCTGACACCGAGAATGGCGTTGGCACCGAGCTTGCCCTTGTTGGTAGTGCCATCCAGTTCAACCATGGCGCGGTCAAGGCCGGTTTGGTCAAAGACATCGAAGCCCACCACTTGGCGCGCCAGGTCCTCGTTGACGTTGCGCACCGCCTGTAGAACACCCTTGCCGCCGTAGCGGCTGTCGCCGTCGCGCAATTCGACGGCTTCGTGGGTGCCGGTGCTGGCGCCGCTGGGCACGAGGGCCCGGCCGGACGCTCCGGCGTCGGTGGCGATTTCTACCTCAACTGTCGGGTTGCCCCGAGAGTCAAGCACTTCGCGTGCGTGTACGTCGATGATCGTGGCCAAGGGCGCTCCCTGGGCCGGGCAGCCGAGGGGGTCCAAAAAACGTGCGGACCCACCAGCCCGGAACGAGGGCCGGGCCGGAGGGTCGCTGCACCGGGCGTGGGCCTATTCGAAGCTGACCGCCTGGGTCTTGGTTGTCACTGTTGCCCGCAGGGTTCCCACGGCGCCGGTGAGCAGGTTGTACTGGTTGATGCCCCAGAGGACGAACACCACGGCCAAGGCAATGGGGAAGTAGCCCGGCTGGAAGCCCTCGGCGTCCTCGAACGGCCGCCACATGTAGATCCAGGCCAGCAGGTAGACCAGGAAGCTCCAGGCAAACATGATGGCCGTCGGGAGCGTGCTGAAGTGAAACGCCCGTGATACCGGGGCTGGCACGCCCGTGGATGCCAGGATGCCGCCGGCGGAGCCGACGATACCAAAGGCGAAGCCGATCCAGCCGGTGACCACCATGACGTTGAGGGCGTACGCCATGTGGCCAAACACTTCACCATCCGAGAGGTCCTCCATGTTTAGGATCGTGTGGGCACCGTAGGCGAAGAAGTCCTCATCCTGGCCCGTGGAGTCCGTGGTCTCGCCGATGGCCCAGGGCACCAGCAGGACAACGCCGACGAAGATCATGGCGAACAGGCTGCCGCGCAGGTGACGCTGGGTGCGCTCGCGGATGCCATCCTTCTGGGCCGCGACGTTGCCACATACGCGCAGGGCAAGGACGATGGCGGCCAGGGCCAGGGGCGCGACGAGGGCTGGACTGATGATCCAAACGGTGGTGCCACTGTCCGATTGCCACAGCACCTCCAGGAGGCCGCTTAGTCCTCCCGTCATGCCAAAGGCGGCAAAGAGGAAGGTGAATCCCTCCTGCATGGGCCCAAAGGGTTCCATGACGGGGAAACTCTGCATTTGGGACAGGCTGGGCATGACGGTATGCAGCCCGAAGCCGCTGCCCACCCACCACATGGAGGATACGAAAGCCATGGAGGCACCCACTGCGGTGACGACGCCGGAGCCCCAACCCAGCCACCGGGCCGGCTCGATGCGTAGAGGCACGAAGCCCAAGACGGCGAGCGCCGACGCGCCAACCACGGCGATGATCAGGCCCGCCAGCGTCAAGCCGGGCGACACGTTGGGGCCGTGATCCGACAGCACGTCAAAGTCGCGGGCGACGTCCTTGCGGGAAAATGTCTCGTCGGACTGGCCGGCGAAGTCGTTTTCGAAGCTTACGTTTGCATAAGGCGTTGCCAAATGCAGAATCAAGGCCAAGATTGCCAGACCTGCTAGCACGACTGCTGTTAATCCATAGTGTCCGATGCGTTGCTTACCCAAGCCTACACCCCAGACGGGCAGGCGAGGCGCCATCTAAATGCCTAGTGGGCACTTGATCAATGGTGCCGTATGGTGTCGGGCCGGGGGCCGGTGCGGCGCCGTGCGTGCAGCCAGCGCAACAGTGTGGCGGAAGTGGGCAATCCTACGGATGCAGCGCCCCCAAGGTACTTGTGCACGGACGACTCTCCGGGAATGGGTGGCAACACCATGAAAACGACCAGTGTAATTGTAGGATTGCTCATGACCGGTGCCGTGCTGATGGGCCTTGGCCAGGTTAGCGCGGAGTGTACCATCGTAGACGGCGTTGGCACGATCTGCGACGAGGGCGGCGTCATTACCGCTGAGGGCTACGACGACAACGGCCTGGGCCCGCTGAGCGGCTTCGTCCAGGTTGACACCAACAACGGCTCTGCCTGCGCTGACGACAACGGCAACGCGGAAGAGTCCGAGAGCCCCACCTGCGTCTAAGCAGATTTGGGTCTACTCTTCCTTTCATCTCCGTTTTTTTGGTTGCACCAGGCTAGAGGGAGCGTCGTCGCAGGCGCCTCAAACGGGCGTCAGGGGCCCCGGCGCAGCCAACTGGGCACCCAAGGCATCCAATGCGGCGGGCAACGCGGCCGGGTCGCCGCCGAGGCCGATGCGAACGCGGCCGGGCTTGCCGAAGAATTCACCGGGAATGACCAGGATGCCATGCTTGAGCAAGTGGTGCGCGAGGGCGTAAGTGTCCGCGACCCCCACGTCGGCAAACGCCGTTAGTCCCCATGGCGGTGGTCGGTTGTGTGGCTGGTCTTCCAGCGGGCCGGTTTGGAGCCATTGGGTGTAGGTGGCGTGGTTCTTTGCCAGGCGGGCCTCCAGTTCGCGGCGGCAGGCGCCTTGGTGCTGAAGTAGCGCGTGGGCCAGGGCCTCACCCCACGGCGGCGGCGCAAGGCTGGCGTGCCGGTGGATCTCGGCCAAGCCGGCGATCCGGTCCTCGTGTGCGACGAGCCAGCCGACGCGCAGGCCGGCGGCACCCCAGCATTTGTTGAAGCCACCGGTGCTGACGATGCGATCGTGCAAGGCGGCGACTGGGTGGTCGGTCAGTTCACGGTACACTTGATCGACGAGTACCAGGGCATCCGATTGCTCAGCAATCTCTCCGAAGGCTCGCAAGTCGTCGGGGCTGGCAACGGCGCCGGTGGGGTTGTTGGGGCTGGCGAGGACGATGAGGGCTGTGTGTTGGTCGGCGGCGTCCGCCACGTCGTCCGGGTGCAGGCGCCAGTCACCGGGCCGCCGGTCGACGAATCGCACTTCTGCTCCGAGGCCCTGGGGCACGGCGGCCAGGGGCTGATACGTGGGCCGCTCTACGACGACAGTGGTGCCCGGCTTGCAGCGGTCCAGGAAGACGCTAAGATTGGCCGAGGTGGTGCCTGCCGTGGGCTCGACGCGGTCCACCTGAACACCCAGGTGGTTGGCAAGGGCGGCGCGAAACCCCTCATCGGGCACCAAATGCAGGTCTCCTGCGTCGAAGTCACTGGGCGGCGGGGATGGCAGGTTGCCTCCGGCGCGTTGCTGCCACGGGGGTGCGGCAAAGGCACTGGAGCCCAGGTTGTGTTGCACCGTGGCGTGCGCGGCTCCCAGAAACCGTGCGTGCTCGAAGGCGGGGAACGACACGCGGCGCGGATGCCTGGGCCAGGCAAAGGCGTTGGCCATACCGCGCGCCTACCGCATCCACCCGGCGGTCGGTGGGGCTGACGCGCCCCCCAAGCCCCTTGTTTCAGGTTGGTTCACGGTCGCTGCTTTCATCAAGCGCGTTCGAATGGGCACAGCAACGCCATGTACGCTTGTCCCCACTGCAACTCCACTCGCATGTTCATCGCGTTCAAGGACGGTGTTCTCATCCGGGTCCTCGAGGATCACGAGGATGTGGAAGGCCTGGAAACGGTCAACGAGTTGCTTTGCGTAGACTGCAACCAGTGGTTCGCTAACCCAACGCTCGGGCAGTCGGCGCACGAACGGGAATTGACGGGCGAGCTGGTGACCATCACAGGCTTGCGTGGTGATGTGACGATCAAGGTCGTGGCCACCGGCGTCACGTTTCCGTTCCACTACGACACGTACGAGGGCGAAGCCGCCCGGATCCTGGCTGATCAGGACCGGGATTTCATCGACAACCTGTTGGAGTTTGCACGCCACCGCGACCACACGCTGGGCCTGCGTGTGAAGGAGGAAGGCAATCCAAACACGTGGGTGTACCGTTTGGACAAGCGTCGGCTGCGCAAGGCCCTGGGCCGCTAGGGTTTCCGCAACGGCACTCCTATGAGCCGGGGGCTGCTGGCACGCCTGTGGTGTCTACTCTCGCATTGGGCATTGGCCTGGCGATCATCATCATTGGGCTGTTGATTCTGCGCTTCATCGTCAAGACGGCGTTCACGGTGGCGAAGATCGCGATCCTGGTGGCCGTGGGCGTGGCCACGTATTTCGGGCTTGAGCAGCTCTTTGGCTAGCCTGCTGCGGGGTCCACTGGGGTTCCGCGCCGGATGGCCCGGGAAACGTCGTCGTCACCTAGCAGTTCGGCCAGCATGGTGGTGACGTCGGGTGCTGGCAGCCCGGCGAGCCTAACGGCGTCGAGCGCAGGTCCTGTGGCATCCAGGGCTTCTTCTTCGTCGTCTTCGTCGCGCACGACGATCGCGAGCCGTGTGGGCGTGGATGGGTCGGCGGCAACGTCATGTGGCGCCAGCCACCGCAGGACCTTGACGGTGCCTGGCGGGCCGGAGAAGGCGCCCATGAAGGCTCGTGCCTGGGCTTCGCGGAGGTCGGGGGGGTTGAGTTCGGCCAGTGCTCGGGCTGCGGGTGCGTCGGGGAGCCAACGGATCTGTGCGTCGCGACCGGGGCGCAAGACTTCGACGGCGCCCAAGGCCTGAAGTTCGCTGGTGGCTCGGGCGGCAACAGCGGGTGGGACGCTGGCCTGGCGGGCGAGGCCGCGCAGACTCCACACGGTTTTCGGCTGGTCGCGCAGGGCGTTGATGATGGCGCCGCGGCCACGGCGGCCGAGGGTGGTGAGCAGCGGGTTGTCCACGAGCACAGGTTTGTCACGATTATGTGACAATTAGCCCTTACTCCTGTTGACCGCCGCTAATGCCCCCCACGGGCCAGAACAACGTTCAAATAAGGGTGGTTAGTCGCCCGGCTGTTCTGGAGGAACCATCATGGCCCTAGCCCGATCCCGCCAAGCAGCACGCCGCGTGAAGGACCGCTGGAAGGCAAAGAACTGGTACCGCGTCACGGCACCCGTCGCCTTCAACAGCGCCCCCCTCGGCGAGACCCTCGCAGACGAGCCCGAGAAGCTCGGCGGCCGCACCATCGAAACCACGATGCAGGAGCTCACCGGCGACTTCAAGCAGATGCACATCAAGCTGCACTTCCGCATCAACCAGGTCGACGGCCTGCAAGCCAAGACCGGCTTCGTCGGCCACACCATGACGACGGACTACGTCCGCCGCCTGACCCGCCGCGGACACAGCAAGATCAGCGCCGTCTACGACCTGAAGACCAACGACGGCAGCCGCCTGCGCGTCAAGCCGTTCGCCATCACGGACCGCCGCGCCCAGACCACCCAGATCCAGGCCATCCGCGCCCTGATGAAGGACATCCTGGAAGACGCCGCATCCAAGAGCAGCCTCAACGGCCTGCTCGCCGAGATCCTCAACGGCGACCTGACCGGCAAGATCTACAAGGAAGCCCGCAAGGTCCACCCTATCCGCCGCGTCGAGATCGCCAAGAGCGAACTCCTGTCCGCCCCCACCATCGAAGTGGACGAGACCCCGGTCATCCGCGCCCCCGAACCCGAACCCGAAGAAGGCGAGGAAGCCGAAGCGACCGAAGGCGAAGCCGACGCCGAGACCTCGGACGAGTCCGAAGGCGACATCGATGTTGCCGCCACCGCCACGGCCGCCGTCGGCGTGGGCGACGAGGAAGAGTAGGCCCACCGCCCACTCCCCGTCCACACTTCCTTTCCCGGTCCCCTTTCCATTCCCTTTCCAACATCAGGGCCCAGAGGGTAGTCTGGATCCCACGATCCCCGCGCTTTGCGCGTGGCTCGTGGTCCGTTCGCCTTCGGCTCACTG
>JBFJVP010000174.1:0-6531 GCA_041624075.1 Thermoplasmatota archaeon
GCGAAGTTCCTGCTGCGCGAAGCCAAGATCACCCCGGAAGAGCGCGACGTTCTCGAGGAACTGGCGAAGGTGAAGCGGAAGGTGGAGCGGTTCTGGGGGATGTGAGCGCAGCGAACAGACCCCTGAAGGGCTCTGGACTGCCGGCTCGCCTGCGAGCCAGCACGAGGGAACGGTTCTGGGGAATGTAATCCCCAACCCCGATCCGCCGGGTCGCCCGCACCGTTCGATTCAGGGTTCTTCAGCCGTGTAGTACACTCGCGAATTGGTGAAGCTTCCACCATCTGCGGTGGCGTAGGAGGCGTGCAGGCGGCCGTCCGGGCCGTAGGTGAGACTCAGGTAGTCAAGCAGGTCGCGATCGCTTCGGCACGCGGCGCCACGTGGGCAGAACGCGCCGGTCTTGACAGGATCATCTTGGAGCTTCACCGTGCGCCACGCCTGATCGTCAGCCGTCTGCCTGGCCAGGAACGCAAACCACTCGGTGTCTTCCGGCGCATCTGCGGGGTCGCCCTTGTAGTCGCCGCCGTACCAACCCACGGCGACCGTGCCATCACCCCGCGCGGCCACCCAGGGAAGAGCGTGGAAGCCAGGCCCTGAGAGATCAGTGGGCGAGCTCCACGTAACGCCCCCGTCGCTGCTTGAGGCCAGCCACACGCGGCTTCCCTGCTCGCCGTCGTCAGCCGACCACGCCACGTACATGTTCCCCGCCTCATCGGCGGCGCCGGCAACCGGCCAGACGCCATCAAAGCGCGTCTCAACGCGGGCCACCTCGTGCTCCGTCCACGTGGCGCCGGCATCACGACTCACCGCCACGCGCACCGCGCCGGGGTCGTCCAGGTAATCCGACGTGTCAACGTCGCCTACGGGAACCACGAACGCGCCATCGGGCATCAGGAACGGATGGCCGTGCAGGGGCGAGCCGCCGTCGTCGGGAAACACCGTCACCGAATCGCTCCACGTCTCCCCATGGTCCGCGCTGCGCACCGCCCGAACCTCGAAGCCACCGTTTCCGGTTTGCATGACATTGGAAACCACATCACCGAATTGGAGGTACGTCAGGAGCACCTGCCCATCAGGTCCCGCCGTGATCCACTGCCGATCGATCGATTGGCCCTCAGGCAACGGAATGGTCACCGGGACACTCTCCCACGTGTCGCCGCCATCCGGACTCCGCTCAACCAAATAATTGCCCGGACCAAAGAAGCCGGCAATCCACCAATCCGTGTAATACGTCCAACCATCGGCGCTCGTCGCCACGTCGGCGTCACACGAACAAAAAGTCCCCGCGCCGGAGTTGGGGGTCGCAATCCCAGCCAACCGGTTGGGCTCGCGTAGAATCTCCCACGTGGCCCCATCGTCCTGCGACCGCCACAACCATGCCGCCCCCTCCACCACGTTCGGCCGCTCAACGGAACCCACCGGAGCCGTCAAGAAAATGGTTCCATCGGCAAGGATCGCCATGTTGGGCTCCGCAGAACCCTCATCCTGCTCCATGCCCACAGGAGAACGGAGGGACGGGAGGTCCAACGGATCGGATGCTGCCGTGGTGGGGGCAGGATCGGTGCAACCGGAAAGCAGAGTCAACGCCAGAAGGATCGCAACGACAGGCAAGCGCATGGCCCATTGACTGCGGCGGTTGGGCATAAGCACTTTGAGACCCCTATCGACGGAGGCGAACGGCCTAACCCAAGCCGGGCCCGGAAGCCGGCAGCGGCACAAGCCGCCACATACCTTATGCGACCTCCTCACAACTCAGATCGGTAAACCTCGTCACCTTCGCAGAAAAATCGACGTTTCCGTAATTGCCCGTCGTACCAGCCCACTCGCTTCCGTAAAGCTTCGCGTGTAAGGTCTCACTGCTCATGGTGCCCTCGCCGACAAGCGTCGAGTCGTACATGCCGACGCTTGCCCGAAACTCGGCGCGCCACGGGCCCAATCTACCGATTCCTAGCCACACGTCATCTAGGTCAATGTTGGGTCCGGCCCTATCGGTTCGGATGATTTCAATGTTCGAAGCACCGTGTTCGCTTGTCCATTGATAGCGTGAAAATCTTCCTTCAACGACCGGTTCGATGGTCCTCGTCAATTCAATTATAATGGGTTCCACGCCTAGAGTGGCGTTGACCGCATGAGCGATCTGGGCGTCCGTTGTATACCAGTTGCGCACGAAGCGCATGGTTTCGCCGCCAGGGCCAGTGCAGGTTTCGGGCGGTGCAGCATTGGCATGAAATTCAATCAGTAAGGAGGCAGGGCCCCGCTCTAGACTTGGCAGGCCAATTCGTTCACACTCATAGCCCACAAAGCCATAATGTTTCGTTGCGGGGCCTTCGTAGCGCCACTCCGGTGGAACCTCATCGGAGTACCACGGGGCCGGCGCATCGAAGGTGGTCTTGAAGCCATGGCATTGTGAGCCGGCGAAGAAGTTGAGGATGCGTGGAAGGGTCTCATTGTTCAATTCGCTAGGGGGCGAGGTCTCGCCGGGAAGGGGTTGGCCATTCTCCGCTGACGAACCGTCGCTCTTCGTTGAGCCAAGACAACCGGCAATGGCAACGAAGACAACGACTCCAAAAATGCAAATGATTCTCATTTCAAAGGCAGGTCTCCTTCGGTGAGTAGCCCCAGTCTCGATACTGGCGTAAGGTGGGGTACACGCAGTCGCGGTCCGCCGCTCCCTCGGACGCGTTCTGTGCGTCATCGCCCCTCGTGTCCACCAGGTTGTAGTCCCGTTGGCCGCCCTCACCGTTTCCGAGGCACCAGTCGGTCGCTAGAACATGCTTTTGGCAGTCCTTTGGGGCCCCTGGCGCCTCAAGTGAGGGGCGATCCAATTCACGCGCGCAGCCTGTGGACGCACCGATGCCGGACGACGTAGCCGATGCCGTTTGGGCAGGGCGATCGTGCACGACTGTGGAGGTCAAAGCATCGGATTGGTTGTCTACGCGCATTACGCCGCATTCATGAGGATTTTCGGCTTCATAATGATTGTCCGACCACTCGTTGGCCTGAATGTGCACGCGTGCGACAGAAGCCGGGCCAGCAAGTCGGTGAGGTAGGTCCGGATGCTTCGCCTGTTTTGTTGCTTCGGAGCGGGCGTTAAGGAGGTCCTACGGGTCCGTGCCGCCATGGGCCGTCGCCCACGGGGATCCGGCGAAAATCGCCTGTTTGCATTCGTCGTAGGTTGCGGACTGCCGCAGTAGGCCAGCGAGGCTGCGAGCAGTCGGGTTTAGCGATGACCACGGCGGTCGCCGTCAACTTGGGACGGGCGCCCGCTTGCGCGCCGTATAGCACTTCCATCGACCCATCGGACGCATCAAAACGAGGCCTTCCGTTTCCAAACGCTTGAGTCGGTGTTGGGCCGTGCTACGACTCCAGCCCTCGCCTTCTGCCCAGGCGAGGACCTCCTTCTGCGTGGCGCCATCATGGCGCAGCAGCCAAGAATGCAAAGAATTCAATTCCGGCTCTCGCAGCAGCACCACCGAGTTCCACGAATCTTCAAACTTCCCGTGATTCTCAAAGTAGCGCAGGGTTTGATTGTGCGGTTTTTCCATGATCAGGTTCGCCTGCTTGAGGACCGCCACATGGTGCCTGGCGGTTCCGGCAGGGATTTCTGTTCCTCGGACCAACTCGCGAAACGTGGCTCCGGGGTGGGCGGTTATGTAGGCCATGATTTGCCTACGGCGCGGACTTGTCAGGGGACTTGCTGAACGCCCTGCAAGCGCACCAGCCAAAATTTTTGCCAATACGGCGAGAATGGTGGCGCCGGCGACGGCAGCGGCTGCCTGGTTGGCAGAAATCGTCTCGTCCAGCATCACGATGTCCGGCGCCAGCCATGACGCCGCGAACCGCTGCTCGCCCTGCATCTGGATGTCGTGCAATGCCATAGTGCCTGCGGCACGCAGCGTTTGGTCTCCGTCCGGATCGGCTCCGGGGCCCTCGTAGCCGGGCAGCCTCACGACGCCATCCAGTGACAAATTGGCATGAATGCTAGCTGCATAAACTACTCCACCTGAGAACGCGACCGTGATCTGTCCAGGAGTTGGGCCCGCTAGCTCAATAAAAGAGCGCCCCATGAGGTCAACGCCAGTCAACGAGGTGCTTCCACCACCCATGTCATGGACGCCACCACCAGGAGGGCAGGTTGATTTACAACTCCAATCGACTCCCTGAACTTCCAAAGCATCCAAATCCGAAGAAAGAATGTAAACGGTCTGATGCATATTCGGTTCAAGTCGCCACCCAACAGCCCCGGGCAGGCACGCTGGGCCGCGTTCGCGCCATGGCTTATAGTGGTCTGCGTTGTGGTCGACTAGGTTTCCCCAGCAGCTGGCGTGACTTCCTACATGACCCTGCAGGTCTTTGGCAAGCACCCGCATGGTGATGCTCGAGGAGACCACTTCGACCGTGGCCATTTCGCTCCGCGCCGACGCTGTGGCAAAGAGATTCGAGCCTTGCCACTCAGCGTGGCTCGGCAATTCCCGGTCCTTAGTATCAGACACGAGATTGTCAAAATGGGCTTCAATGCGCGTGTGGTTCCTTGCCTCCAGGGAGCCCGGCCACGAGACGTTGAAGTGCAAACCGCCGGACTCGATGACCAGTAGCAGCCGCCCAGACAAGGTAATCTCGACCAGCCCCTCCGCAACGAGGGGAGACGCAAAGGAAACCTCGTTCCATGCGTCGCCTGATCCGGCAGAGACGCCCGGCCCACCAACCAAGATCGTGGCAGAAACGCAAATCAAGAACCGCGCTGGACTTTGCATTCCCAATCCTCAAACGTGGTGATTGTCGCAACGGAGTCATGCTTGGTGTACGTGAGCGTCGTTCCGGCCCAGGTTTGTCCGTATAGTTTGGCGTGAAGGGTCTCTTCCGAAACCGATCCGCGTCCGACTAGGCCATCGGTGACTGCGCCCGTGCTGGCCCCCCTTATGTCCATTCGCCATGGGCCGCGAGCGGTGAAACCCAGCCAGACCTCATCAATCGGTGCGGTCCCCTCCTCACTTTCCAAGTACGCGACATCAAAATGCGAATGACCATGTTCACTGGTCCAAGCATAACGCATCTGGTGCAGGCTACCTGAAGCTTCCTCCACGAACGTCGTGTTAACCACGATCACTGTTGTCCCCGTTATGGCGGCGAACTCTGCGGCCACTTCTGAATCAGACATGTAGACGTTTCGAATGATTCGATGGGCTTGGTCGTAGGGTTCGTAGCAGGACGCTGGCGGCCGGGCGTTTGTGTGGAACTCGAAGATGATCTCGCCGGGGCGCTCCAACTCGCCGATGCCAAGCCGATTGCAGGAGTACGCGACGAACCCGTAGTGGCGTGGGCCGAGGCCGTCGTCCCGCCATTGGTCTGGGGCTTCGTCGGCATACGCCGGAGCCAGTCCATCGAAGGACGAGAAAAATCCATGACAGTCGGTCGCCGCCAGTCTGGTCGTGGGGAAGATGGCAGGCTCACGGGCAATCACGGTTCCGTTCGCCTGATCATGATCAACGGAATCAAGAGAGGAATCGTGCTGTGCACTGGGGTCCGCTCCACCAAAACACCCCGCGAGGAGGGCAACTAGGAGTACGCATCCCTTGCCGACGGGGATCAGCCTCATATAAAACACCACAGGTACTTGTAGGAATCATAGTAAACGGTTCCGTACCACCAGTGGGTTGGATAGACGACGTGCCTGTCGGCGGCGCCCTGAAGGGCGATCCTAGCGTAATCGCTTGGGCTGGCATAGCCCTCGCGATCTCCCTGACCAAAATAGCAGCTGTATGTCGCCATAACCACACTGCTGCAGTCATACAGTTCGCTGGGCACATGGGCGGGGGAGGACTCGGAGGCATCCGCGACGCAGGCGACCAGCGCGAGGGCCCCAGGCCTCGTCGGCTCAGCAGATGCGGTCGGTGCAATTAGCAGGAACAAGGCCAGCACTGCTGCAACTGCGGAAGTCCGGCAAAACATCGCGGCCATGCCAAGCAGTAACCCTCCTGACAATTTAACCGCCATCGACCACTTGTTGGCCTGAGCGTCGGGGCCTCCGGTCGAATTGACCCCGCCGGCTGCTTGGATGGGAAGTGTGTAGGCTAAGCGCTTCCTATTGACCGGAGCTCCGGCGAGCAAGGTTGTGGTGAAGGAGACAAAGTTAGCTATGTCGCTGGTGGCGGCTCCTGCGGCGGCTAGCGCGACTACAATATCGGAGCCAACGGCGGCGAACGCAGCGGTTGAATGGCCGGCCAAGCCTAGGTCCATGTGTAGGCACGCGAGCATCAACTGAGGAATTAATCTGGCGACCACTAATTAGTAGGTCGCGGGAAGAAAACTGCGTGGACGCTTCCCCCAACCCTACCCCACAACCCCCACCCCATACTCCCAAACCAGGTAGTCAGCATATTCACCACCATATCGACAAGTTGCTTCCCCAGGCATCCCGGAACAAGCTTCTGGCGCGGTTCCCGGCCCAACCTCACTGGGAACTGGTGCAGTGCCTGGCCCTTGAGGCGGCTCCGGCAACGCCGCACAAACACTCTCGCTAAACGCGCTCCGGCA
>JBFJVP010000175.1:0-6529 GCA_041624075.1 Thermoplasmatota archaeon
GCGAGCGTTTGTCGCGGCGAGCTCGTGGTGCAGAGGGCGCGTGGGAGCCCCGGCTTTTCGGGGCCTCGAAAATGGTTATAATCGAGACCCACTCGGGAGGTTTCGAGGACCCGAAACATGCGCTGGATCATTCCGTTGGCCACGCTCCTGATCGCCGGCCTTGCCGGCTGCGTCGAAGACGACCAACTGCGGCTCGTCTTCGTCACGACCGACGACGACTTGGGCCACGACAAGGACCCCCAACGTCTGGCCTCCTGGGTGCAAGCAGAATCCGGCCGCACCACCAAGATCCACTGGGTCTCCAACACCGAAGCGATCCTGGCCGCCCTCAACAGTGGCCAAGTCGACGCCGCCTTCCTGGATGGCGCCGCCGCCTGGTTTGCCTGGCAACGCTTCGACATGGACGTCATCGCCGCCGACCTCAACAGCGACGGCCGCGCCCACTACCTGGCCGTCGCCGTCGTTCGCGCCGACAGCGACTACCAGAGCATGGCAGACCTGGAGGGTGCCCGCAGTTGCCACACAGGCCTGCTCAAGAGCGCGGGCATGTTCATGCCCCTGGGCTGGCTCATCGACCAAGGCCTGGCAACCGTCGTGGGCAACCCCGACTCGCTCGAGAGCATCCAGCCCACGGCGGAGGCTTACTTCTCCAAGGCCACCATCCCCGAGGCCGGCGCACCCTACAGCGGCTACAACGGCGCCTTGCAATGCCTGTCCGAGGACGTGGGGGATGTCGCCTTCGTCAAGGACATCACGGTCTTCGAGTACTGCACCCCCGGCCATGCGCTGCACAAGCAGCAACAGGACTGGTGCCTAGCGCCGGACCAGTACCGCACCCTGCAAGTGTTTGGCCAGGTGCCCAGCCACTCCGTCGTCGTGCGCAGCGACTTGGCAGCCGACAAGCGCGCCGACTTGCGCGACGCCTTGATGGCCCTCAACGGCTCCCCCGACGGTGAAGCGATCCTGAGGGATGTGCTGGAAACCAGTGGCCTCATCGCCGTGAACGCCCAGGAGCACTTGGGCGACTACGGCCAGAACCTCAAGAACGTGCCCGGAATCAACCAATACGTCGAAGACCAACTGGCGAAGTGAGGCCGTGTACGCCGCTCGCCTGCACGACGTCTGCCTGGGCTACCCGGATCATCCAGACATCGTCAGGAGCGCCAGCCTGGACGTGCACCCCGGGGAAACCATCGCCATCCTGGGCCCCAGCGGCGGCGGCAAAACCACGCTCCTGAAGGCGCTGGCCGGCCTCATCCGACCACGCCGCGGCGACCTGGAGGTCCTGGGCTACAAGGCGCCCGCCTGCCCGCCCCGAGGGTCGGTTGGCTACGTTCCCCAGCGACTGGGCTTGGTGCGCCATGCCACGGTGTTGCAGAATGCCCTGCAAGGCGCCTTGCACGAGACGCCCTGGTGGCGCAGCCTCGCCGGCCGGCCCGACCCGGACGTTCTGGACCGCGCCCAGGCAGCACTGGCAGGCTTGGGCCTCGAGGAATTGCAGCACCAAGTGGTCCACCGGCTCAGCGGCGGCCAGCAGCGCCGGGTGGCGACCGCCCGCGCCCTGGTTCAGCACCCGCAACTCTTGCTGGCCGACGAGTTTCTGGGCGAGCTCGACCCGGCGACCGTCACGACGGTGCTGGAACAGGTGGTCGCCCTGCAAAAGCGGTCCAACATGGCCGTGGTACTGGTGGAGCACCAACTGGACCAGGCCATGCGGGTCGCCAGCCGCATCTTCCAACTCAAGGCGGGTGTTCTCACCGAAGCCATCGACGCGCGGGGTGGCCCGTGAACGTGCGCCGCTGGCTCACCCCCGCGGTCATCGTGGCGGCGCTCCTCTGGGCCTGGATGGGCCTGGACTTCGACGACGTGCGCTGGAACGCGGTGCAGCGCGGCTTGGCCAACTTCGCCAACGACTACTGGCCTCCCGACCTGAGCGTGCTGCCCGCAGCCTGGACGCGCCTGGTTGAAACCATCCAGATTGCGATCCTGGCAACGTTTCTTGGCCTCATCTTCAGCCTGCCAGTCGCCTTGGCGGGCACCCGCTCCCTGGCACCGGTGGGCCTGGTGGTGTTCATGCGGGGCGTTGCCAGCGCCGTGCGCGTGCCCCCGTCGATCCTTTGGGCGATCTTCATGGTGCAGATCTTTGGATTTGGGCCCCTGGCAGGCGTCGTGGCGATGACGTTGTACACGGTCGGCTACCTCGCCAAGCTGCAGTACGAGGCGTTCGAGGGACTGCCCCGGGACGCCTTGGAGGCCGTGCACGCGATGGGCGCCAACAGGTTCCAGACCGCTTGGCACGTCATCCTGCCGGAAGCTGGCAATGCGCTGCGCAGCCAAGTGCTGTTCATGCTCGAATACAACATCCGAAGCAGTACGGTGATCGGCGTCGTTGGCGCCGGCGGCATCGGGTTTCTCATCAACCAGTACCTGAAGTTCCAGGAGTTCCGGCAGGTCATGACGATCCTGCTACTGATCTTCGTGGTCGTGGTCGCGCTGGAAACAGCTAGCTTGCTGCTTCGGCGCAGGTTCCTGGAGCATCAGCCCCGGGTGCGCTGGCGGGACGTGATTGGCGGAGCCCGGTAGCGCTCATCACAGACCCCATCAAGGCCAAGTGCCTGGCGGGCCCGTGGCCCGGCCCGACACCACCATTCCGCCTTTACTGGTGCTGATTCCCCTCGTGGTCGGCTGGGCCCTTGACTGGCGGCTCCCCCCGGAGCCCCTGCCACGGGACGTATTGCCCTTCGGCGGCGTGGTTTTGTTACTGGGCGGGGGGCTGGTGGCATGGTCGATCTGGGCGCAGTCTGCTGCGGGCACCAATCCCGATGTGCGGGCTCCCACCACGGCCTTGGTCGTGGCGGGCCCCTACGCGGTTAGTCGCAACCCGATTTACCTGGGCTTCCTGGTCGGGCACGTGGGAGTGGCGCTGCTGGTTCGCTCTGCGTGGGCTTTGGCGGCAGTGGTGGTCGCGGCCGGCCTTCTGCACCGCCTCGTGTTGCGCGAGGAGGCGTTTTTGCGCCAGTTGTTCGGGGATTTGTACGACCAGTACTGTTTGAAGGTTCGAAGGTGGCTCTGACGCCGACCCGCTTGCGGCCCTTCTACTGGTTGCCCGACTCCGGTTGGCGGCTGTTGACCCGGAGTCCGGACTGTCGGCCGAGGGCAACACTGGCGAGTACCCCGACCTTGGTCCAGTGGGCGGCCATACCGGGGGCGATACGACGCCACGCAGTTTGGTTGCGAATCCCGCAGTCGCCAGGGGTGGCGACGACAGGCCTTTATCTGGCTGCGCTGGCGCTTTTGTAAGGACCCCGCTTGCAACGCAAGGAAGAGAAACTACTCTTTTTCGAGTCGCCCTTCCTGTTGCGACAAGGTCAACATATATAACGTCCGATTTGATTCTACGAAATCGGGATGCACAAGGACGAGCTGTTGCAGTTGCACAGCCTGCTTTGCCAGATGAAGCGATATTTCGAGGAGGCCGGAATGGATCTCCAGGATTCGTTCGGCGACTACGACGAGTTGGATGTATCACCCCAGCACATCCACAAGAGCAAGACGGACCACAAGCGGGCCGTCTTCTTGCTGGGCAAGGGATTCTCCGACCTCGTGTTGACCGGCGACCCGGAGCACCAGAGCCGCCTCCGCGAACGCTTCAGCAAACTGGCCCAGCAGCGAAAAGAACTGCCCACGGCCCAGGAACCGGCGCGCATTCAGCAGCGCACGGACCACCTGCCGGCATTCGCACTGGCTGCCCTCGGCACCAGTTAGAACCGTCGGGCCTCGACCTTCTTCCGAACTGGGCTATTGGAGCCCTACAATGGCCGGACCAGGCGCAACGCGTCCCCGCCGTCACTGTACTGGTGCTCCAATAGTCCGTCGGGCGTAAACCCGTGGCGCATGTAGAAGCGCTGCGCCCGCGGATCATCGGCGCGAACCTCCAACGTTAGCCGATACGCGCCGTGCCGAGCCATCTGACTGCGCAAGTTGCGCAACAGCGCGGTGCCAAGGCCCTGACCCCTGTGCTCGTTGTCGACGGCAATGGCCAACACCTTGCCTTCGCAGGGCTCCTGCTTGCAGCCAACCACGAAGCCCACGATGGTGTTTTCCCGTAGTTCCCGCGCCACAAGGAACGTATCGGCGTTGGCGGCCGCCTGCGCCGCCAGCCACCGGGCAGGGAACCACTCGGATAGTTGCTGGCCAGCCAAGCCGGCCACTTGTTGTAGATCGTCCTGGCGAACCGGCTCAACCATTAGCATGTAGCCCCTTATTTCGACTGTTCTGGTATTAACGCTTTTGCCGGACCAGTGTGGGAGTTGCAGCCTAACGTGTGCATTCACGCCGGATAAGGGGGCCGCTGCACATCCAGAGGCCAAGAACCACCGAGCACTGCACGCCCACGGCAGGCCCAGGGCCAATCAGGCCGGCTCGATCAGCCGGCCGTCGGCCGCAGCTTCCTGGGCCTTCCGGCGGGCCTCTTCCAAGGCTTCCAAGCCCACGCAGCGCTTGTCGACGAAGAAGTAACACGTACGGCAATCGCGCAGACTGCACCGCGTATCCAGTAGTCCCTCATCACGCAGGCGCTTGATGGCGAACCGAATCGTTCGAGGCGGCATGTCCGTGTGTTCATGGATCGCCGCATGGGTCAAGGGCCCATGATCCCGGACCACTTCGAAGACCCGCCGAGCCGAAGCAGGCAGCTTGCCGAACGTGACCCGATCGACGTGGATCGCGTCGGCGGGAAAGTGCAGAAACGCGTATTCGGCGGGTTCGTCCGGTTCATCCATGCTTGTGGCCTCCAATGGGTGCTACAAGGTCACAACCCTTTGGGTCAGGACCTGCCCGTCCAGGCGCACGTCCAGCAAGTAGTCGCCAGCCGGGGGCCTGGGTTCGATCACGATGCGATCCCCGACGCCAACCTCGCCAGCGGGCAGGCGCAGGTAGTTCCCCGCGCGATCGGTTCCAGCTTGGTTGACGAGGCGAATATCCACATCACTCCAGGCAAAGCTGCCCTCGACGCGGGCAACCTCCAAGAAACGCTCACCGCCAGACTCGGCGATCTCCACCTCAAGGACTTCGAGTTCAGTGTCGACGGCTAGAAACAGGACGGCGGCGGTCACAACGACGGCCAGGAGCACGACGACCGCGATGACGGTCAAGGGCGATGCGGCCGATTGGTTCGAGGCCAGGCGCACGCGTTGCGAAGGTCAACTCCAGTTATGAAGCCTGCAGGCGCCGGTAAGCAGCCGGCCGTGAGCAGGCAGCAGCGGCCTGCGCGCTAGCACGGTGCGATGTTGTTGAGCCGGATTTGGGCAATCATGGAGTTGGCCGGTTCGTGCACGATCGAGAATGTCACGTCGGTTACCTCGCCGGACGTGCCGCAGAAGGCGACGTATTCGCCCGCAGTCATGATGTCGGTCGCCGGGGCGATGTACGTGGGTGAATCACTCAGGGCCGTTCCCCCCACGCCATCTGCGGGGGAATTGAGTTCATACTCTGTGCCAGGTTTGTCCGCCATCATCACCAGTACCGCCCAGTCGGCCTTCTGCACCTCCCCGACGTAGGCGGACAACACGCGCAGGCGGTCGCCGGATTCGTCGCGCTGTATGCGAATGGCTGGCGGCGGCTCCTTTCCTTGAGACCCAGCGCCGGTTCCGTCGCCGTGGGAGTCGAGGAGGACGAAGATAATCGCGGCCATGACCACGGTGATTGCGATCATGATGATGACGCCTACAACCGGGCTTGCGGCCTGGTCGTTGACACCTCTTGCCCTCGGCATGGAGTTGGAAATCGGAGCCCGAAGTTCATTAGGGGCTGCGGCGCGGGCGGTGAGGCACTGGGCCAGGGGTGTTGACGGGCCCGGCTCCCTGCGGGGCACGAGGCTTAGGGGAGGAGTCCCTAACAAGCCGCCACCGAGCGCAGCGTCAACTGGGCGAGGACCTGGTTTGCAACCGCGTCGATCATGCTGATTGTGGCCGGAGCCAGAGGGCCACTGGTGCCGCAGATTTCAAGGTAGTCGCCAGCCACCACGGCTTGGCTGGTTGTTGTTACGGCGGCGGGCAGCGTGCCAAGGGGGGTTCCGCCGATGCCGTCGGCAGGGGCGTTGAGTTCGTACTCCAGGCCCACCTGGTCGCCCTGGATACGCAGGTTGCTCCAATCCACGGGCGTACGGGTCGCCAGGACCTCAATGCGGTCGGTTGCCTCGTCCACCTGGAAGCGAACAACCGCCGGGGGCGGCGCTTGGGGATCCCCGCCAACGAAGACGAAGACTAAACCCGCCAGGGCCACCGCCACGGCCGCCATCAGAACGATGGCTACGACCGGCGATACGGCCAATTGTCCACGTGGTTCGTCGAATTGCATGCGGTTTCCAACCCGGGCGGGCACCGGGCTCCACGCATCCTGCGGCGGCCGACGTTAAAAATGAAAGTCGTGGGGCAGTGGCACCGGAAGGGGCGCGGCCCGTGGCAGCGAGACTTGGTGGGCACCCGGCCAGCGGCGCATGGGGCGGCGGGATGCAGTACAGAATCGAGGA
>JBFJVP010000176.1:0-6492 GCA_041624075.1 Thermoplasmatota archaeon
GAACTGCCAGTCGTCACGGTCCGGGTAGGCGTGGCCCCATTGGCCAAAGATGCCCCGCTTTTCGCTCTGGATGTCGTTGAACAGCGGGTCGATATGGATGGGGCGCACGTTCCAGTCGGCGAGGCCATGCACGTGCAGGACGCTGGCGGTGATGTTGCCAGCCATGGGTCGGTAGTCCCGCTCCTTCCAGAACGTGGTGTGGTCGCCGCTGAAGTCGAGGCCCGCCTCGAATTGTTGCTGTTGGCACTCCAACTTTTCAGGGTACAGGGCGGCGTTCTCGGGGTCCGTGGAAGGCACGGCGCTGCCCTGGAAGTAGCTGAACATGCCGATGAAGGGCTGCAGTTCGTAGGGAGCGCCCTGGTAGAAGCTCCACTCGTACTGGTTGGATACCGAGGCCACCGGCACGATCGTCGTCAGGTGCGGCGGGGCCAGCATGGCGGTCGTGAATTGGGTCTCGCCATCGTAGCTGGCACCGTACATCCCCACCTTTCCATTGCTCCACGGCTGGGTTCCGAGCCATTCCACGTAGTCGTACCCATCCTGCCACTGGTCGGGTCCGGTTTGGTCGATGCAGCCGCCCGCGTTGTGGTTGCCGCGCACATCCGCAAAGGCCACGGCGTAGCCGCGGGGCACGAAGTAGTCCACCAAACGGGAGTTGTACGGCTGGTCCCCCACGGGCCCGCTTCCGCCTTCGCCGCTTTCAGCCTCGGGTAGATCCGGAAGCTGGTAGGGGGTGAATACGAGGATGACGGGGACTCCCTGATCCTCGGGCACTGCGGGTAGGTAGTAGTCGACGTAGAGCTGCGTGCCGGTGGTGCCGTCGAAGGCATGATCGAAGTGGCCCAGGATGTCGTAGATGGGCTCGGTTAGTGGCATGCGCAGCGACGGATCCAGGATCGCCGGTTTGGCGTCGCTGGTGCCGTCGGACAGGCATCCTGAAAGGCTGATTGTGGCAAGCAGGAGCGTTGCAGAGAGGGTCTTGTAGGTCATGGTTACCTCAGCAGGTGAAGCACTTGATGTGGTTGGGTTGGTGGCCGGGCTCGGTGGCGGCCAAATCGATCTCCACCTGGGCGGTGTCGAGTCGGTAGAACACGTCGCCGGGGCCGTAGAATTCGACGTTGTCAACGGCGATGCCGGTCGGCTTGGCCAGGGCCACGCGGGATCCAGCCCCGAAGACCAGCACCCACTTGTGGCCGGGCTCCAGGATGTCGTCCTGGGGGTAGAACTCCAATGTGTACTGGACCACGTCGCCGGGTGCAAATGTCGCGGGCGCCTCCAGGTTTTCGGGGTAGATGCCGCGTCGAACCGCTTCGTTCACCCATGTGCGGTCGCCGGTGGGGCTTTCGTCAAAGAGTTGGACGTTGAGCCACGGGTCGGGGCTTTGGATCTGGACATCCAGCGTCACGGTGGGGGCGCCGGCGTACCGGAGCTGCTCGTCGCCCGCCTCCAGTAGGACCACTTCCTGCATGGAGCAGCCGGCATCCAGGCACATGGGTCCATTCTCGGCGAGCGCGATGGTGGTGTTTGTGGCATCCGCCGGGGGCCAGGCGTCGCTTTGCCGCCAGTAGCCGTCACTGGACTGGACGTCGAAGGCAGGCTCGGCCATCAGGCCGGTGTCGATGCCCTTCAGGTAATGGTCCAGCCAGCGCAGCATGGTCTGGTTCCAGTCGCTACGCATGGGGTAGACGTGGCCGCCGCTGCCCGGAGTCGTCCACTGGTGCAGCCAGCCCTTCACCTCGATTTGGTCGGGCAGCAATTCGAGCCACGGCAGGATGTGGTCGGGCTTCACGTTCCAGTCTTGCAAGCCATGCACGAAGAACAAGCCACCCTCCCACTGGGAGTCGCCGATGGTGCGCGTCCAGTCACGCTCGATCCAGTAGTCGTCCTTCAGGCCCGTGATGCCGCTGCCCACGCCGCTGGCCTGCATCTGTGGCAACTCGGTGCAGGCGACGTCGTCGATGAGCCGGGCCAGGGACTCCGGGTCCTCCGACATCAGGTTCTCGGGGGTGGGCTCAGACAGGAAGCTGACGCCGTATTCGTCCGTGCCCTGGAGGTAGTAGTACGTGTTGAACATGGGCCCGCTGGCGTACGGAATGCCCTCGCGGTAGTTGTAGCGGTACATGTCCGTGATGCCGGACACGTGGAAGGCGGCCTTCAGGGCCGGGTGGGGCATCTTGGCGATCAGGCCGTTCTGGGGCGTGGAGTCGTACGACTTGCCGCCGGTGGCCACGTTGCCGTTACTCCAGTCGACGCTGGCGAAGTAGTCGATGGTCTCGTAGAGATCCTGGATTTCCCGGTCGCCAGCGATCTGGAAGCACCCCTCCGAATGGCCAGTGCCCCGGATGGCTGCAAGAACCACTGCGTAGCCGCGGGGGACGTACTCATCGATCATGTATTGGCCAAACGCGTCGCCGCGAAGCTCGGCCGTATCGCCCCAGTAGGGGCTGAAGTTGATGAACACGGGAACCGACTCGTTGGTGTCGGGCCTGAAGACTGCGGTGTGCAACCGCTTGCCGTCGCTCGCCTCGACCCAGAGCTCCTCGACGGGCAGGATCTCAAACAGCTTGTCTGAGAGCTTGTCCAAGTCCACGTTTAGGCTGGATTCGGCCGGGTTCGGGTCGCTGGAGAGGCATCCGGACAGGGGTGCCGCCACCAGCAAGAAGCTCAGCAAGGCGAGGCGCATGGCCGCCCAGGCGGGTCGGGCCACGATAAGGGTTGTGTAGCCTCCGGTGCGGGGGCGGACTCCGCCTGGCCCGGGGTGGCCACTGGTATCCGGTTGGGATGAAACGGAAGAGGACGGAGTGATTAACGGTCAGATTGCTCTTAGGAGCAGTTCAGGTCGCCGGGCCAGAACTCGCACAGCGCGACGGTGACCTGGCTGGGCCAGACGATGACGATGTCGCCGGCTCCCACGCTGAGGGTGAAGGGGCTGTACACGGTCACGGACCACGGCGGCGGCGCGGGCATGCCGGGCAAGGTTGGCAGGCTCGGCAGCGCGGGCAGCGTGGCGGTGGTGCGGCAGTTCAACTGGCGCTCCACGTTCATGCCGCAGGTGTCCTTGTACTGCACGCCCTTGCCGGAGCCGACGATGGTGACGCCGGCAGCCTTGATGGCGTGGTCGCCTTCGTAGATCGGCTTGACCAGGTGGTCGATGTCCGTGCCCAGCACGTCGTGGACGAGCCAGGGGCAGTGCACGCCGCCGAATTCCGTGCACAGCGCCTCGGCAATGCCGTCTGCGGGGCAACCCAGATCTTCGAGCCAGGCCTGCAGTTCAGCGGCGGTCTCGCCGTCGAACCAGTTGGCCGCGTTGTAGACGGCGTCGGCGGCCGATTGGCAGGGCAAGGGGCCGGCGGCAACAGTGGGCATCAGGGTGAGGGTCGTGGTTCCAGCGAGGATCAAGAGAGCGCTTACGCTCAGCATGCGGTTCATCATGGTAATTTCCAGCCCCAACCAGCAGGGCCGGGGCCGGCGTACAGGCCACGCTATAAGTAATGATGTATTGAATTGTAAGAAATTGCCTGGCGTCTGCCATTCCCAGGACGCGCCCCGTCTCTCAACGCTTCACGCCGGAGCCCCCGCTAGCGACCCCGCAAGCGCCGAATCCGGTCCTCAATGGGTGGGTGGGTACTCCACATGCTTTGCCGCCGCACGCGCTTGAACGGATTGGCCAGGTACAAACTCGCCACCGTACGGTCCCCGCCGTGGTGGTCTTCCGGCTCCGTGCCCGCAATCTTCTCCAATGCCGACGCCAACCCCTCCGGGTTGCGTGTCAGGTAGGCGCCCGTTGAATCTGCCAGGTACTCGCGGTTGCGGCTGATCGCCAAATAGGTGAGGCGACTCAGAAGCGGCGCCACAATGATCAGGACGATGGCCACGATGATCAGCACCGGGTGCGTGTCCCGCTTGCCGCCGCCCCGGCCCCCGAAGATCAGGCTCCACCACACCATTTCACCGATCATGGCAATGATGCCGATCAGGGCGATCGCGTAGGTCTGGATGCGGATGTCCGCGTTCTGGATGTGGGCAATCTCATGCGCCAGCACCCCCTCCATCTCCTCCTGATTCAGCAACTGCATGGCGCCCGTCGTAACCGCGATGACGCCCTCCTCTGGCTTGCGCCCCGTCGCAAACGCATTGATGTCCCGCGACTCCTGGACGTACACCTTCGGCGGCGGGATGCCAGCCGCAATGGCGATCTCCTCAACCTTGTAGATGAGCAGCTTCTCCTCGCGCACCTTGGGATTGGCCGGCCGGGCCCGTGCTGCCTTCAGGATCATGTCCACGCTGAAGCTGCTGGCGCTGGCCAGGTACACCAGGCCGAAAACGAGCGCGAAGCCTCCGGTCAGGATGGGCGGATAGCCAAGGATGTACCCGATGGCCCACACGAGGCCCCACAGGATCACGAACATGATCATGAACAAGCGCACCGTGGCTCGCTTGTTGCGGCGGATCTGCTCGTCAAGCAGTAGCGGCTCTTTCACGGGCGCCGGGATGAAGCCGGAGTCCAAAGGGCCACCGGATGCCTGCTTGATGCCGCCAGGCGGCGTGCAACCCGCAAAAAAGGTGGAGGGGGCAGAAGACAAACGTGCGCGCTAGCCTCTAGGGGGCGTACGGGTTTAGTGGACGTACGGGTTCTGTTCCGTCCAGTCGCCGGGGCTGCTGCATCCGGGGTCATTGGGGTAGTCGACCAAGCCGTCGTCATCGTTGTCGCGGCCGTCGGAGCAGGACGGCGTCAACTCAACGTCATCGTCGGGGCTGTCGCAGCCGGGATCGGCGGGCCAGTCGATCCACCCGTCGCCGTCGTTGTCCAGGCCATCCATGCATTCGTGGATGGGCTGCGTGGGGTGTGCGACCAAGGTGTGGATCCAGCCCGTCACTGCCGGACACACCTGGGCGTTGCCGCCGGTTTCCTGCATGATCCAGATAACCAGGTTGCCACGGTCCTTGGAGTCGTCGTGGGTGAATCTGAGGTGCGCGCCATTTCCTTCTCCGCACGTGTGCACGAACAGGCTGTCTGCTTCCTCCTCCGGGCGGCACAGGCCGTTTCCGTTGCCATCGACACAGGCGGCAAACGACACGTCGTCGCACTCGCGACCCTGCTGGGCGACGCTGTCGGCACCTGTTTCGCAGATGAATATGGACACTTCGTCGCCTGGCTCGACGATGATGTCGGGACACGCTCCTCCGGTTCCGTCAACGTCTGGTTGCACGGCGATGGCGGCGTCCAGGATCTTTCTTGCGTCTGCGATCGTGCGGCCGATGTCTTGCCCGCCGCCCAGGCCGGGCTGCTCGATGGCAGGGTTGCCTGGTGCGGCGGGTGTGCCGGGGGCACCGCCACAGGTCATGACTCCGCCCATCACGCGGCTGTACTCTGTTGGGTTATCGGGAAGCTCTTGTGTTCCGGGCACGGGAGATGCCCACGAGGTACCGACGTTGTACTCCATGAAGTAGGAGTCGTACTCGTACTCGGTGTGCGTGCTGGTAGCTGGCATTGCGGTGGCTGCCACGAAGAAGGCAACGACCAATCCAATGGTTTTCATCATCAACTCACCGCATTGTAATTTCTTGGGTGATTGAAATGATTTTGCCCTCTGGGTGCATCAATCGTGGTGCAAATTGAGCGAACACGGTGCATGTGTGGCAGTCCTGGAGGCGTCGCTGGCAAGCCGCCGCGCGTCCGCTCCAGCAGTGGAGCCGGGCGACCGCCGGGTGGGGTGGCCGATGGCTACGAGAAGCTGACCTTGGGAACCGCCTTGGATTCCACGGGCACCTCGAGCATCTCCCGCTCCTGGCCCTTGCCGGTCATGTTGGCGATGATGCTGGCGGGGAACACCTCGATGGCGTTGTTGAAGGCAAGCACGGCGTCGTTGTACGCCTGGCGACTGAAGGCGACCTTGTTTTCGGTGTGTGTCAGCTCGTCTTGGAGCTGGATGAAGTTGGTGTTGGCCTTCAGGTCGGGGTACGCCTCGGCCACGGCA
This sequence comes from Thermoplasmatota archaeon, assembly GCA_041624075.1. Lineage (GTDB taxonomy): Archaea > Thermoplasmatota > E2 > JACPAO01 > JAHFTW01 > JBFJVP01. The sequence goes on from JBFJVP010000176.1 coordinate 5,979, forward strand.
AACAGCCTTCCGAGGGCTTGCTCCAGCATTCCCTCGGCGGCCATCTTCTGCTGCGGCGTGCCGGCTTTCAGGAGTGCCGCCCGCGCCTGGGTGACGGAGTCCAGCGTTTCCCGCTCGTGCTTGACGTATCCCTTGACGGTTTCCACAAGGTTGGGGATCAGTTCGCCCCGCCGTTGCAGTTGCACGTCGATCTGCGCCCAGGCGTTGTCGATGCGGTTCTCGGCGCGGACAAAGCCGTTGTACAGGCTGATCGCCCAGATGACGATCAGGACGAGCACGACGCCAATGATGACGGGTACCCAAGGGAATGCCATGGGTCCGGGACTGCCTGTTGGGGTAAAAGGGACTGGTTCCCGGGCGTGCCTGGAGGGGCTTGGTGGGTTAAGGGGGAGAAGCCGCTTGGTTGGCTAGAAACCGTCGCAGATCTGGACGTAGGCGCCGCTGGGTTGCGCTTGGGCCCACATCACTTCGTAGGTCCCGGGCGGGCACGGCTCGTACACATCCGAGAAGCCGA
>JBFJVP010000177.1:0-6489 GCA_041624075.1 Thermoplasmatota archaeon
GACGCCGCAGCCTGCAACTGAGTGGTCGTCAAGCCGCCTCCACTGTAGATGGCGGCCAAGGCAATCTGGTTGGCAGCCGCTTGGCGCAGTTCATCGTAGAAGACGGGGCCATCGTAGTCGTCCCCATACGTCCGCGTCAGGGGGCCCGGCACGCGGCGGCCCTCATCAACCGGCTCATCGGTGGCAATGACCCCAATGCGCTGGCTGCCCGGCCGCCACGAGGTCTGATGGTTCAGGATGTAGATGGCGTCGCCCCAAGGCTCCCAGCCGCCGTTGGCAGTCAATCCGTTGAGCATCGCCTGCATCGCCGTGGTATCAGTCGATAACGGCGAAACCACGTTAGAATTCAGCGAACCGTCAGTGTTGATCGGCCCTTCGCCTCCCGGCGCCCACCCAAACACGATGAGGCCAAAGGCAAGGTCAAAGCCCAAGGCTTGCAGATCGCCTACCAACTGGCCAAATCCGGCCTTCAGATCATCGATCTCGCCACCCATGCTCCCGGATGCGTCTAGAATGAGCATCACATCCAGGATATTGGTGCCACACATCCGATCCTGGGGCGCAGCGCCGCCCACGGCGACGCCTTGCAGCGCAAGAGCAGACAACAGCAGCAGCGAAGCAGTACGACGAATCATCAACCCGCTTGACATGGACACACCAACCAACGGCGGCCGCGACCTCGTCTTCTGCCGCCGAATCATGCGGGGGATGGGAATTGGGTTATAGAAGATGTGGGCGCGGCAACCTGGGAGGAGGCGCTACCGTGGAAACCTGGCAAGAGGCGGAAGCAAACCCATGCCGTTCACGCACCCCGCGCCTTGCATAGGGCCCAGGCAAGGTAGCACGCGAGCGGGCAGGCGACTAGGCGTCCGCGTTGGCTTCGACCTCAACCAAGACCGTCGACGCCTCAACATTGGCGCCATCGCGCACGTGGACCCGGGACACAACTCCGGCAACCGGGCTCTTGATGTCGTTCTGCATCTTCATGGCCTCGAGAACCACCAAGATATCCCCGACTTCAACCGGGTCGCCATCCTTCACGCGGACTTCCACGATCTTGCCCGGCATGGGTGGCTTGATGCGGCCATCGCCGCGCTTGCCGGCCCCGGCACGGCGCACCAGTTCCGGCTTGGCACGGCGAACCTCCAGATCCAGGGGGTGAACCCCCTGCACGACGGCGCCATTCTGGACGTGGAACTCAAAGGGCTCGCCTTCTACCGAAACCCGGTACCGCCCCTTGCCCAGGCGCTCCACTTTGGGCTCAAACGCCGTGCCGTCCACGAGAAACCGGGGGCCTTCCGCGTGCTCCTCCAAAACGACATGGAAGCGGCGGCCGTCCAGGTCGAAGGCGTACCTCATGCGGACACCTCCATCATGTGTGCACCCCCGTCGCCTCGCGCCGGCTGCGCTGGCCCCAGGCATTGGTGCGACGGCGGCCGTAACGGTCAACGCCGACGTTTTCGGCGCTGCTTTGCTTGAACGAGTAGCTCTTGGCCACCAGTGCATCAACGCCGCCAGGTTCTTGCGCCAGGGCAGCGGCCAGGGCGGCGACGCGCCGCTTGGCCTCGATGGTGGCTTCTTCCTGGATTCCCTGAAGTCGTTCCAGGACCCGGTGTTCCTCCAGGAAGCGAGTGGTCATGTCGCCGGCACGAAACGCCGGGTCGCACATGAGGAGGCGGTGCAAGGGCCGGTTGGTTGTCAAGTCGCCCATGTCGTACTCGGCCAGGGCGCGTTCCATCTTGCGAATGGTTTGAGCCCGGTCGGCGCCGTAGGTGATCAGTTTGGCGACCATGGAGTCGTAGCTGGCAGGGACCCTGAAGCCGGGGTAGAGGAACGTGTCCACGCGCACGCCGGGGCCGCTGGGCAGGCGAATGGTGGTGATGGTGCCCGTGGACGGCAGGTAGTTGTTGTAGGGGTCCTCGGCGTTGATGCGGCATTCAATGGCCCAGCCGCGGGCGCGGGCGTCCACCCAGGCCTGGTCGTAGCCCAACGGCTCGCCCGTGGCGATGCGAATCTGCTCCGCGACCAAGTCGACACCGTAGACTTGTTCGGTCACCGGGTGTTCGACCTGGAGGCGCGTGTTGACTTCGTTGAAGTAGAAGCGGCCGGTTCCATCCTCGGCGGTTTCGTACAGGAATTCGGCCGTGCCTGCATTGGTGTACCCCACGTCCTGGGCCAGTTGGCACACCGATGCGCCCACGCGGGCTCGTTCTTCGGCGGTGACCACGGGGCTGGGCGCTTCCTCGACCAGTTTCTGGTGGCGGCGCTGGATGGAGCATTCGCGCTCCCCGTAGTGCACGGCGCCTCCGTGGCTGTCGGCAAGCAACTGGAATTCGATGTGGCGTGGCCGGCCGATGAAGCGCTCGATGAACACTTCTCCTCGGCCAAAGGCTGCGGCCGCCTGACGTTGGGTGGCCTTAAGCGCGGATTCCAGTTCTTCAGGGGAATGGACCACTTGCATGCCCATGCCGCCGCCGCCAAAGGCCGCCTTGATGATGAGTGGATAGCCGGTGACCTCGACCACTTCCTGGGCTTCGTCGAGGTCCTTGACGAACTTGTCGAGGCCCGGCACCACGGGTACGCCGGCCTTGCGGGCGGCCTCCTTGCTGGCCACCTTGTCGCCAAGGATGCGAATCGCCTCCGAGGGTGGGCCAATGAACGTGATGCCGGCCTTGGTGAGCGCATCCACAAAGTCGGCGCGCTCGGAGAGGAACCCGTAGCCGGGGTGAACGGCGTCGGCGCCGGCCTGCTGGGCGGTTTCGACGATGGCGGCGATGTTCAGGTAGTTGGAGGCAGCACCCTCGTCTCCCAGTCCGTATGCTTCGTCGGCAAAGCGAACGTGGGCCGCTTCGGCGTCCTGGGGCGAATGGATGGCGACGGTGCCCATTCCCAGTTCGCGGGCGGTGCGCATGACGCGCAAGGCGATCTCGCCGCGGTTGGCCACCAGGATCTTGCTGATTTCAGGCATGAATGGTTTCCTCTTGGGTCGGGATGAAGGTGGCACACAGGGCCGTGGCCAGGGCGGCCTTGATGAGGTCGAAGGGCAAAAACACGGCGGAGCCGAGCACGATGGCCTGGCTCCACGGCAGGTTGAGGCTGAGTTTGAGTACGGGAACCCCGAAGGCGTGGATGATGCCGATGCCTGCCATCATGACGAGAAACATGTTCAGCTTCTCCCAGCCGCGGCCTTGGCTCTGTTGCACCATGGCAAACGCCGTCACACCGGCAAGTCCCACGCCGCCCGCCAGGAGCCAGCCGAGACTTCGCGCGGGACTGTAGGAGTCGGCCAGGCCGTTGCCAAGGGCTGTCCAGGCGAGGCCGGTCAGGCTTGCCAGGGCGAGAGCACCAAGACCTGCCAGCAGCAGGGCTGCTGCGCGCCGATCCAGGAGTGAGCGCCGACGTTCGACGTACCAGCCGACGAGCCACGCGGCCGCCGCGAAGCCGACGATGTAGCCCGCCGTGTACCCGGTGAGCACCTCGATTCCAGAACTGGTCTGGTCTGCGAACACGCGCAAGCCAATGGCGCCTGCGACCACATAGAGGGCGACCGACAGGAGGGCGTAGTGGCGTCCGAGGACGGCGCCGGTGACCAGTACGCCGAGCACCTGGAAACTGAAGGGAACCGGCGTCCAGGGCAGCGGGATGCTCCACTGCGCCATGAGTGCCATGAAGCCGGCAAAGCCTGCGGCAAGCGCCACGCGGCCAGGCCATCCCAGGTCGGTGACCTGCGAGTAGGCGGCGATGCGGGCTCGTCGGAAGGCGTCCGTCATGGCTGCTCCGGGGCCGCCAACCGCGCGCCTCCGTTAAGGCCTTGGTTGGCTACCGTCACGCACCGCCCCGGGCCTGGGCAACGGCTGCGGCCGCTTCGGGGGGATCGAAGTCTTCCAGGGACACGGCGAGCACGCGGCCGTTGATGTCGAAGAACCGGATGCCGAACACGCCCAGTGGGCCCTGCACGTGGGCGCCGCCTGCGCCATCGGCGCGCACGCGGTGGGCTCGAAGGTCCGCCTTGAGGCCTGTTCCGGCGCGCTTGAAGGCAGCTTCCTTGGCGGCCCACATGCAAGCCGCGTCGAAGGCGGGCTGAGACGACTCCAGGAGGCCTGCCAGTTCGTCGGGCCCAAAGGCTTCCTCTAAAAACGATCGTGGTCGGTCCTCTACGGTTTCCAGGTCGATGCCCAGGGGGCCGCTGGCGACTGCCGCAAGGGCCACGCCGTCCCGGTGGGTGATGGAAACGTGAACGCCGTCGACGGCGCTGCCATGCACGATCAATTGGGGTGCGCCAGTTTCGGCATCGGCTTCCACTTCCACATGGACGGCTTCAATCATCGGCTCGGCGGCGGTGACGGCCTGCTTGGCGGCCAACCGACCGGCGAGCCATTCTGCGGCGCGTTTCGGGACCGTGAACGAGGCGTACTTTTCGTGCTCGGCGGGTGAGCAGCGTTCGTCGGGGCGGGCAGACTCGTCAACGGCCACCGCTGCAAAGGCAACGTCGTCGATCTCGGGCAGGCTGATATCTTCCGGCGCGGTTGGCTGGGGTGCTTTGGCGTCGGAGGCTTCTGATGCCGCCTGGCCGTTGCCTTCGGGGCGCAGGGACTTCTCTGGCGCTTCTGGCGCGTCCAGTTCCAACAGTGCCTGGGTGCTCGCCGACGCCTGGGGCTCCGCAGCACCAGAGGCACGCGGCTTGGGCGCAGGGCCCGTTTCCACCATGGCATACCCCTCAAGACGAGCCACTACGGCGCCGTTGCAAACAGCCACCGCATCGAAGGTTCGCTGGTTGGCGGCGTTACGGCCCGTCGGTTCACACCAGAGGCGCACGTCCCCATCGGGATGCCCAAAGAAGTCCAGGCGGCCGATGCCGGCTGGCAGGCACATGAGCTCGTCGCGCACCAGGGTTCGCAAGCCGCACAGTTGGAACAGCGCCTCTACCACGAAGGGCTGGGCATGGAAGCGTGCGGGGCCAGGCAAGGGCGCCTGATCGGGCTCGTGGAACGTGCCCACCGCCTCGTCGCCGAGGGCCGCATCGGCCAGGACCTGGAAGCTCGGCCCGTGGAAGAAGGGCGGATACACGCCGCTGGCATCAATGGTCGGCTCGGCGTCGGGGACCACCAATTCCGGTGTGCGTGGCGGCCGGCCGAAGCGAAGGGACGCCGTGAAATGCGTGCGCGGCTGCCCCAGGGGGCGGCCATTAGGGCCCATGAAGGTGCTCTCCAGGCGGCACTGGACCACTGTGATCTCCTCTTCCTCTGCGGACACGATGCGTGCATGGACGACGGCCTCGGCGGGCGCCTGCTTCAACTGCTTGAGGGGCAGATCGAAGCGTACGTCATCGGCGCCAAGCAGGGCCAGCTCGTCGTCGACCAGCAGTCGGGCAGCTTCGGCAAAGGCCTCAACGCCAAAGACGCCGGGGAAGAAGGGAACGCCATCGACGGCGTGGTCAGCAGCGTAAGCGTGCCGGGCGCGGTCCATGACCACCCTGGCCTGGATGCGGCCCGGTTCAGCTGCTTCGATGCCAGCCAAGAGCGGGAATCGATCGGGCTCCGCTGCCAAGGCGCTGCGCGCCTCGTCCAAGGCTGGATCCCAGGCGTAGTCGACCAGTTGGCCGTCCACGTCCATGTCACCCATGGCGCCGGCCACCACCACTTCCCGGATGCCGGGGGCCGCCAATTCGCGCACGAAGGCGGCAACGCCCTCGGCGGTGCCAATGGGCGTCACCCCGGCGGCGCCCAGCACCTGCAGGATGCTTCCCTTGGTCGCCATGCCGGTCTCACCCCACGGCCCCCATGCAATGGTGAAGGCGTGGTCGATGCCTCGACTGGCTGCCTCCGCCTTGATCGCCTTGGCGAGGTACTCGTTGACGGCGCTGTAATCGGTTTGCCCCAGGTTGCCGAAGCGGCCAGCAACACTGGTGAAGGCGCCAATCCAGGCCAACTCGTCGTCCGCCGTGGCCGCCATCAGTGCCTGCCAGCCGTCTGCCTTGACCCCGAAGACGGCATCGAACTGTTCGCGGGGCTTGTCGGCCAACGCCTTGCTGATCTCCATGCCAGCCGCGTGCAGCACGGCGTCGATGCGCCCCCATTGATCCCTGGCCCAGGCCACCGCCTCGGCGACCGCCTCGGCGTCGGTGACATCAACGGGTGCATACAGCACTTCGGCACCAACATCCTGCAAGCGGGCCAGGTTACGGTGAACTTCCGCCGCCTTGCGCATCGGCCCCATGGCCTTCTGGAGCGCCACCGGCGTGACGCGCTCGCCCGCCGCACGAAGCGACTCCGCCGCCTGGGACTCCAGTAGCTTCCAACCTGCCTCGTCAAGCATTGCCCAGTCAGCCGCAGCCTCGGGAAGTGGCGTGCGGCCAAGCAGCAGCAGGCGGGGCCCCTGCGGAGCCAGTGCGGCCAGGATTTCCGGCGTAATGCCCTGGGCACCGCCGGATACGACGATGCACTGGCCAGCCACGTCCGGAACGTTGTCTGGCAGTGGCGCCTTGGCAAC
>JBFJVP010000178.1:0-6471 GCA_041624075.1 Thermoplasmatota archaeon
CGATTCCCATCACGGTCAAGGGCGAGCACGTGCGGGTGCTCAAGCGCGGCGACGAGTAGTCTATTGGCTGCTTGTTGGCCTCGTCACCCGTCTTGGGGCGAGGGCCATGCGCGCTGCATGGGCCAGCGTACGCGAGCCTGGGAGGGGGGCGGCAGCGCCGCCCTCCTCCGCTCGCCATGGTGGGATTGGCCGTGTCCGGACCAAGGTATGGGCAAACTGACCGTGGCGCCAGTACGACTGCCGGGCGATGGGCTTGACGACCTTAAACGGTCCGTCGAGTGGCGGTTCTAGCTACAAACATGCTAAATACAAATTAAACCTGTGGCCATTCTATTGGCGTGGGGGTGTTCCGCTGCGGACCTTCACGCCCCTTGGACAGTAAGGTAACGCAGCAAACGCCTTTCAAGGGTACAGCCACTCAACTCATATGAAATCAAGCCGCACGCAATGCCGAGCAACCGCCTTTCTGTCTGCACTAGTCGGACGGACGGCTTTGTTTGCAATCATCCTTGTGCTATTAACATCACAAGTGGCTGCCGACGAGCCATCCGACGACCCTGATGGGGGCACCGGCAACAACCAAGCTGGCCTGATTACATCCGCCTACGAAAACACCCTGAACTTCGCCGAAGAGCGGGCAGACGAAGGGGGATCTTGGGGGAGTTGTCCGGTCGTGGCAATCGTCCAGGGTCAGTCCCCCGACGCAGAGCCCGAGAGGCTTGGCGAAAACCCGATCCTTGGCGTAATCCAACTTGATCCTGACAACTGCTATCCACTCATTTAGCCATGAACAACACCAAGCCCTGTTTCGCCAGCCGCCGTTTGTCAGCGGCAGCGGGGCTCGGTGCTTGGGTCATGGTAATCGCCATCACGCTTGCGCCGCTTGCCTCGGCCGCGCCCCCTGATGCGCCGAACCGAGGCAGTCTTCACGTGGGTCAGACGACGTTCACAAACGAATTACTGGTCGATGGCGAGGCAACTGCGCTGATGCTCATGGGCGGTGCAGGGCCATCCCTTTTGTCCGGCAATCTGCAAGCGCAATCCCTGGTCTTCGAGGTTTACGAGTCAACGGATGTTGCGGTAGGTCCGGGAAATTTCTTGCCGACGGTGAGCATGGACCAAGTCGGTCGTGAGCCAAGGATCTTAGAATTGGAGCATGCTTCGCTTGAGATCACAGCCAACGATGCTTCCTTCCGGTTTCATGTTTTGCGCGACCATGAGGACTCTCTATTCAAGATCCAAACGGCCGGCACGGAGGTTCAAATCAAGCCGGCCGATCGGATCGTGGTCGCAAGTGATGGGATCAAGCCAACTTCGAAGCCTGGTCGGTTAGGAATCGACGAGCTAGGCAGTTCCGTTGCCTCCGAAGTCGATAAGGTGGGCGACGCAATCTACGGTCCCTGGAATAGTAGTTGGACGTGGCCTGTCTACGATGGGCCGTGGATAATTGCATCGGCGGCCGGGGCCGACAATTCCCTTTCATTCAACGGCGACTACGTTGTTGAATTTTACGGTGTGACGGTGCGCGCAAGCAACCAGGGCCAAAGCTGGGAAATTCGCTCGGGGGCGCCCGAAGAACCGCTTCACGATGATCTTGGCCCGATAATCGGCGACGGGGCTCGCTATAGTAACCGTACGTTCGTGCGGCTGCACGTTCAGGCGGGCGCGTTTGATTTGCAGGCTATCAACCCGGAAGGCCTCACCCAATACGCCGTTCGCGCTGCCAAGGCAGCCACCGATGGCCAAGTGCGAATGGAGTCCGCGCGCGGCACCGTGTATTATGGGGGCGAAGAGTATGCTATTGACCCAATGACCTACTTTATCGACGGGCGATATTCCCTGACTGCAAGGGCGGAGGGGGAGGCCATTGCCCTGTCACTGGAAAAGCAGACTGGCTCCGGCCCCCTTGAAGATCTCTTGCCCCGGCCGGCGCCGGCCACAAGTACTCAGGTTGCGGTCGGCTCGGTGGCTCCGTTGATCATCGTGGGTGCTGCGGTTTTCCTCTTGATCGTCGGAACCGGGGCTCGGTATTGGGCCATCCGGCGATGGGATCAGGAGGATCTTGAGGCTGCCCTGGAGGGTCAGGAGTATGACAAGGCGGCGCGCATTGGTCAGCATCTCTTGAGCCGGGATTATGCCAATGAGGATGCGGCGATTGGTCGGGCGATTGCGCTAACCAAGGGCGGCGATCCGGACCAAGCCATTGTGGAGTTGCATGAGCGCTTCCATGAGCGGGAGCCCAGTGACGGCGTGCTGCATTACGTCCTAGGCTTGGCTCATGTTGCCCTTAACCAGATTGAACAGGCGCGCGCCGCCTTCTCGGAGGCTGTCAGTCGCACACCAGATTTGCTTGCGGAGTTGCAGGCAAACCCTGATACAGCAGGAGTCCTTCCCCGTTCTCCGGCCAGCGGAACTGGGCCGTTTGGCCCGGGATCAGCCTATGTTTAGGCAGAGGAAACCCATGAGCATCAAGTGGATCGTTGCCGTCAGCTTGCTATCGAATTCCGGGAGCGAACGCGACCGGACCCAGGAGTTGCTGAGGCAGCCCGTGCGGCGCCGATTGTTGGACATCATCTCCGATCAGCCGGGCATCCATGCGAGCGAGTTGTGCCGCCAGGCAGATGAGTCGTGGGGTTCCGTTCAGTACCACTTGTCCTTGTTGCGCCGGGCGTCGCTTATCAAGTCGGTGACGTCGGGCCGCGAGCGCAGGTTTTTCTCCAGTAGCTTGGACAGTGGGTTGGCGCGCCGTTTGGCGTTGGTCCGTCAGGGTCGGCGGTATGAGATTGCGGATTTCATCCAGCAGAACCCCGGCTGCCGACAGGTGGATGTTTGCGAGGCGCTCAATGTGTCGCGCAAGACGTTCCGTGCCGCGATCGATTCACTCGCTGACGAGAAGTTGGTGGTTGAGCGCAAGGGTCAGCGTAACAATCTGTACTACCCGCAGCAGGACTTGGACCCGGTGCTCAACATTCACAGCGCCGACCAGAGGGCGGATCCCCAGTTGGAGCCGGGATCCTTCCAAAGCGAGGGCCGCGACCTGTACCGCTAGTCGGCCGCCGATGGCTTTTCCTTTCGCTGACGTTTTGAGCGTGGGCGCTGTCCGGTGATCTCGTGAAGATCGGACTTGTGGGGAAGCCGAACGTGGGTAAGTCTACGTTCTTTGCTGCGGCGACGCTTGCGCAGGCCGAGATTGCCAATTACCCGTTCACGACGATCGATGCCAACAGGGGCGTTGGGTACGTTCGGGTTGCGGATCCGGGTCCGGATCTTGGTGTTGAGAGCACGCCCAAGCATGGTCGGGTGGCGGGCGCTACCCGGTACGTGCCTGTTGAGATCGTGGATGTGGCTGGCTTGGTGCCCGGTGCGCACGAGGGGCGGGGCCTTGGCAATCGGTTCCTTGGTGATTTGGCCCAGGCGGACGCGTTGATTCACGTGGTGGATGCCAGTGGCAGTGCGGACGCGGAGGGCAATCCCGTTGATCCTGGTACGCATGATCCCTTGGAGGATGTGCGTTTTCTGGAGGATGAGGTGGACCATTGGATTGCTGGGATCGTAACGGACGGCTGGGATCGCTTGGCTCGCCGTGTCCAGCAAGAGAATCGTAAGCTTGAGGTGGCTCTCGCGGAGCGACTCAACGGTATCGGTGTGGATGAGGCGCATGCGGCGGCTGCTTTGCGCGCGGCGGGCCTCGCGGGGGCGCGGCCGGCGGATGTTGGACCGGATCAATTGCTGGCTTTGGCGCGAGCGGTGCGCCGGGCCAGTAAGCCCATGGTGGTGGCGCTCAACAAGGCGGACTTGGTTCCGGCTGATCGGCTGGAGGAGCTGGAGGCTGCCATCGAGGCGCCGACCGTGCGGGTGAGTGCGCAGTCGGAGTTGGCCCTGGGCAAGGGTCGTGAGGCGGGCTTGCTGGCGTACGAGCCGGGTGGGGCCTCGTTTGAGTTGAAAGGTTCTCTTTCGCCTGCGCAGCAGAAGGGTATGGAGTACATCCGATCCCATGTGTTGGTGCCGCATGGGGGCACGGGCGTGCACAAGGCGCTGGAAACGGCGGTGTTTGAGTTGTTGGGGCGAATCCCTGTGTATCCCGTCGAGGATGATCACCATTTCACGGACAAGGATGGGAATGTGTTGCCGGATTGCCATCTTGTGGAGCGGGGCACGACGGCCAAGCAGTTGGCGTACAAGGTCCACACTGACTTGGGGGATCACTTTGTGCGCGGTATGGATTGTCGGACTCGCCGCACCATTGGGGCGGATCACGAGTTGCAGGCGGGGGATGTGATTCGCATCGCAGCCAATGCCTAGCGCGCTTGGGCGTTAGGCGTAGAGGGCGTCGATGGCGGCCGCTTGGTTGGCTTGAATGACGCGTCGTTTCTTCTTGAGGGTGGGCGTCAGTTCGCCGCTCTCGGCGCTAAAGGCGCGCTCAAGCAAGTGGAACCGGCGCACCCGCTCGTAGTCGGCCAGTTCACCGTTGGCGTCGTCGATAGCGGCTTGGAACTGTGCCCGCACGGCATCTTGGTTGAGGAATGCGGCGTCGGCGCCGACGGTCATGCGGCCCAGGGGCCCTTCGGCGTACACGAGTTTTGGGTTGCCGGCACCGTTTTGGGTTGCCCACGCGGCCAGGGCGTCGTAGTCGGGTTGGATCAGGGCGGCGACTGCGGGGCGTCCGTGGCCGGTGATGACGGCGTCGGCGATCAGGGGTTGGGCGCGCAGGGCCTCCTCGACGCGTAGCGGTACGATGTTCTTGCCTGTGTCAAGCACTTCGATTTCTTTGATGCGATCCACAAGGACGAGGTGGTCGTTGTCCCATCGTCCCATATCGCCGGTGCGCAGCCATGTGTGGCCGTCGCGCTGTACGAATGTGGCCGCAGTGGCCTCGGGGTTGTTCCAGTAGCCGGCGAAGATCATGGGGCCTCTGGCCAGGACTTCGCCGTGTTCGTCCACGGCTACGGTGGCGCCGGGAATGGGCGTGCCGGCGGTGCCCGTTCGGTAGTGGTCGTGGGCGTTGCAGGTCACCAGGGCGGCGCTTTCCGTCAGGCCGTAGCCCTCAACGATGTGGAATCCGAGTCCTTGCAGGAGGTGCAGCAATTCGGGTCGAACGGGTGCTGCTCCGGTTAGTGCTGCTTCCAGGCGGTCGAATCCGATTCGCTGCCGGAGGGGCTTGTAGACCAGTTGTTCGTAGAAGGAGTGGCGCAAGTCGAGCAACAGCGGAGCCCGGCCCCCGGCGTTGCGGGCGCGACCGTAGTCTTCGGCCACTTTTTCGGCGCGTTGGAAGATCAGGTGTTTGGCGCCGCCGGCCTCGGCAGCTTTCTGGCGGATGCCGGCAATCATGCGTTCGAAGATGCGGGGCACGCCTCCCATCAGGGTCGGCCGGGTGTCCTGCAGATCTTGCAGCATGGTTTTGGGTCGACCAAACACGACTCTGCCGCCCAAGTGCACGACCGCTTGGGTGCCGACGTATCCGGCCACGTGGGACAAGGGCAGAAACGCGACGAAAGACGGGTCGCGCACGTGCTGGACACCCATGGCGATGATGGCGCCGTCGACTGCAGCGGCCCAGTTGCCGTGGGTCAGCGTTGCTCCCTTGGGGTCGCCCGTCGTGCCACTGGTGAACACCAGACTAGCCGGGGTGTCGGTATGGATTGCCTCGAGTCGAGCTTCGACCTCGTCGCTTGGCGCGGCCCGCAGGCTGTCCAACCCGGAATCGATGATGATGTCGGCCGGCGTTTGCGCGGCCATGGCGTCGTCTTCGACGATAACCATGCGGGGTTTGGTGGAATCGTTGGCGGCTTGGCATAGCTCCGGGGTCCAAGTGGGGTAGTGGCCGGCCGTGATGCCGCCGACTGCCTGGATGGCTGCGTCAAGAACCAACCACTCGGGGCGCGTTGAGCAGCGCAGGGCCACGCGATCTCCGGGCTCCACGCCAGCGTCGATCAGACCTGCGGCCAGCGCCTTGATGTCGGCGCGCACATCGTCAAGGGAGCGCGCCGCCAGGGGGTCGCCTGGTTTGGGCCGCCATTCCCAGGAGCCTGTGGCGTCGCTCATGAGCCTTCGGACCAGGGGCTGGCCGGGCTCGAGCGGCGGGCCTGCAACCACTTCCATGGCAAGCCATGGGGCGACCCGGCCATAGGCGCTTGCTTCTGCAACCATTGTCTGCTGCCTGCCTGTGCAAGCTTGGCTGCCCGCGCCCGCCGGCAGCGCCCGCCTTTGCCGGCGTCGGCTTCTTATACGAAATGGGAGTCGCGAAGCCTGCTGACAGGAGCAAAGCTCCCTGGCAGCGCCGACAAGCCAAGGCGCTTCGCGCCTCGGCCCGGCTGGGAATACCTTCGGCATTCCCACCCAAGAGCAAAGCTTGGCCAAGGCGCTTCGCGCCTCGGCCCGGCTGGGAATACCTTCGGCATTCCCACCCAAGAGCAAAGCTTGGCCAAGGCGCTTCGCGCCTCGGCCCGGCTGGGAATACCTTCGGCATTCCCA
>JBFJVP010000179.1:0-6461 GCA_041624075.1 Thermoplasmatota archaeon
GTTCCATGTCTGTCAGCAGGTGGCGGGCCATCAATCGACCGTACTCAAGCGACTCTGGCCGCACAGGAGGTGGGCCAAGGCGGCACTACTGAAGGCGAAGCATTAGCGGATGACTTCGTGGCTGTGGTCGCTGCGGCGGGCGCCGTCGGGCAGCCGGATGTCGTACTGGTGGTACGCGATGCCCATGCTGTACGTGAATCCGGCTCCGCCGACCACGTCTTCGACGGTCCATGTTCCGTCGGGCTGGTTGCTCTCGTAGAACTTGATGACGTAGCCGGCACCCTGCATTTCGGTCAGGAACTCGCTTCCTGCTGGATCAACGTCGCGCACCCGGATGTACCCGGGCGCGTTGTCGAGGGTTCCGACGAAGTGCATCATGGTCATGCGGTTGAATCCGCCGGAGACGTCGATGGTGCGCGGCATTGGGGAGTGGCTGTCGGATATGGGGCCGAAGGTGCCGTAGTCGATGGCGGTGTGCTCGCCTCGGGGGACGGTTACCCAGCCTTCGAAGCCGTAACCGTGTTCAACGACTTCCCAGGAGCCGATCTCGGAGTCCATGCGCACAACTTCGTGTTGGCGGGCGTCGTACGTGATGCGGGTGGCGCTGCCGGAGAAGAAGCCCAGCGCCTCAAAGACTGGGTCGGAGCCCTGAGCTTCCGGGTCGGTTTCAAGGACGATTTCTGCCGTGTATTCGTCTGCTGACTCTACCGTGGCGATCATCGGCGTGGTGGCGAACTCGGTTTTCCAGGAGGCTCCGGTTTCCAACGGGAATCGGACGGGTTCGAAGCGAACGTTGTGGGTGTCGTAGGAGAGGTCGAAGTTGACGTCGCCAAAGGCGGGGCTGTGGAAGCTGATGGCTTCCTTGAGCCATCCTTCGTGGGGCATGCCGATGATGTAGCCTTCGTCGTTGACGTCAGCGACGACGCGTACGACTTCTACGGTTTCGTCGCTGAGAAAGGCGTTGTACCGGATGCGCCACCATTCGCCTTCGACGAGTCGTGGCGCGGCCGCGGTGGTGGCGTTCAGGTCTGGTCCTACGGAGGGTCCGGTTACGATGTCGCCAAAGGATTCGGTGGGTCGGTTGGCGTCGATGAGTAGTTCTGCGTCGGCCTCGGCGGGTTCGGTGGCCGTGTCGGCGTTGCCTGCGCAGCCTGCCAACAGGACTAGTAGCGTGACCAGGGGGAAGCTTCGGTGCATGCCCGTGCCAGTCCGGCAGCGGTGAAAAGCTGTTGCGGGGGTTCAGTGGTTGTGTTCGAGGATGCGTCGTAGCATTTCGCCCAGGAATTCCTCGTCGTCGGTGCGGCCTTCGACGACGCCCTGGATGTCTGCCCATTTGGATTCCAGGATGTTCATCATGTCTTGGTCGATGGTGTTGGTGGCGACGAAGTACCAGGCGTTGACGTGGTCGGTTTGCCCGATGCGGTGGAGGCGGCCTTCGCATTGCTCGTGCTTGGTGGGGGTCCAGTCCAGTTCGATGAACGCGACGTGGGAGGCGTGGAGTTGGATGCCGTCGACGCCGTAGCCGGTCGAGTCCATGGTGGCGACGAGGAAGTCGAAGTGGTCGAGGGCGTCGAGGAGGTTTCGCCGCGTGGCGTGGGGCGTGTCCCCGGTGATCTTGGCGCTACGGCCGGGTAGAGCCTTGGCCAGTTGGTCGACCACGTTTTTGTGGTAGGCGAAGAAGATGACTCGTTCGCCGCCTCCGTGGAGGGTTTCGGCCCATTCGCGGGCGGCGGGGATCTTGGCGAGGGCTGCTTCGCGTCGTAGGCGGGTGAGGTGTTGGCGGAATTGGAGGCCCAAGCCGTGACCGGCCGCCAGGTCGAGGCCGGCGCCGCCCTTTTTTTGCCAGTCCTTGACCCAGGCCATGAGGGCTTTCTCTTCGTCGCGGTACGTGGTGCTGCGGGGTGGCGCGACGTCGATGCGTGTGCGTTCCAGTGGGGGCAGGTCTTGGGCGACGTCTTCCTTGGTTCGTCGGATCATGCAGACCTCGCGGAGGCGAGCGTTGAGGGTTCGCCGGTCGAGGGCTTGCAGTGCGCGCACCGCGTGGGCTTCGGCCAGTGGGCCCATGTCGCGCCTGTACCAGTGAGGCAGGATACCGCGGTAGATGTGGAGCACCTCTTCCAATTGGTCGAGCAGTCGGAGTTGGTGGACCAGGTCCTCGCGGCGGTTCTTGATAGGGGTGCCAGTCAGGGCCAGGCGCAGAGGTACGCCGTCGGCCAATTCCATGGCGAGGCGGCTGCGTTGGGATGCGGGGTTTTTGAAGAAATGGGCTTCGTCGAGGACGACGGCGCGGGGGCGCAGGTCCTTCAGGTCCTCGACGTGGCGACCCAGCAGTTCGGGGTTCAGGACTGTGAGGTCGCACCCGCGCAACTTGTCTCGCCCTTTGTCGATGACTTGGACGCTGCGCCAAGGCGTCCACTTGAGCACTTCCCTTTGCCAGCCGAGCTTCACGGCGCTGGGGCACACCACCACGCTTGGGTAGGCGTTGGCTTGTTCGACGGCCACGAGGGCTTGCAGGCTCTTGCCGAGCCCCATGCTGTCGGCCAGCAGGACCCTTTGCCGGTCGAGCATGTAATCGACGCCCTTGCGCTGGTAGGGGCGGAGCTTGGCGGCCAGCGCTTCGGCGCGCTCGGCGGCCGAAGGGAGGCCGACGTTGGCGCCGCGTGCAACCAGGTCCTCCCGGGTTTGAGCATCCGCCTCGACGCGGCGGGTTTCCACCAGGTACGCTGCTGCGGCGATGCCCGAGGCGCCGGAGCCGAAGGTCCATTCGTGTTGTTCCAGATCCCACGATGGCTCGGCAAGCCCGCGGGCCCGCAGCTCCTCTCGCACATGGGGCGGCAGCGGGTGGGACAGGCGGTAGCCGTGGGGGGTGGCAACGAGGTTGGGCATGCCCAGTTGGCGGCTTCAGTCGGTCTTGGCAATAAAGGACGCCCTGCGCGCCGGCGGCGAATCGGAACTCGGGTGGGCGTGCGGTCGGGGGCCGGGGGTCTTGGGATCCAGGCGCGACAAGTCCCACGTTGACCTATGGCGTCGCAGTGCCAGACGGCGCATCGGTCGTTGGCGCCGGGCCTTGACCGGTCGACCCGGCAGAAGCAGCCTCCTTGAATACATTCAACCGATGCATTCTTTAGGGCATACAATTTTTTAAGCAGCAAGGAGACACGAGAATGGCTAACCATCCGCCGGCCCCCCGCGTAGCCCGCTACCGGAAATCGCCCGAAACCCCACGCAGCCCATCCACTTCATTCGCACTATGGATCAACACCCACACGGCCATCCGGAGGTCCTAGCTTGCAGACCCTGGCACGCATGGCAGCCTTCGAGGCAACCGACAGCCTGCGCTCAGATTCCAATTTCGGAACCGTGATCGCCACTGAGGGCGACACGTTCGTCATCGGTGCACCCTTCGACCGTGAGAAGGGGCACCGCGCCGGCGCCTTCTACGTCTTCAAGAAGACGGCATCCGGCTTCACCCAATTGGCCAAACACACCGCCCCCGACGGACACGACTGGACCCAACTCGGCGCTTGCGTGGCCCTGCAAGGCGACACACTGGCCGTGGGTGCCCCCGGCGCGGGCCCCGACGGCATCATCAACGGCGGCGTGTACATCTATACGCGCAGCGGCGACACGTTTACCCTACAGAACACGTTGTTTGCACCAGATGGCGATGCCCGCGAAACGCTGTTTGGAAGATCCGTGAGCCTTGATGGGGACACGCTTCTCGTCGGCCGCTCGGGGGACAACTCCCACGGCGGCCAAAGCGGCAAGGCATACATCTACGAGCGCGACGGGACCGAATGGAAACTGAAACACACCATCCTCGCCGACCAGCCGCGCAGCCTATCCTACTTCGGCCACGCCGTCGCGTTGCATGGCGACACGGCCATCATCTCGGCGTTCCAGGAACGCGTCGGGACCTATTCCACGGTGGGTGCTGTGTACGTCTTCTCCAAGACCGCAGGCCAATGGACGCAAAGCGCGCGCTTGGCCCCTCCAACCGATTCGCCCTGCAATTTTGGCGAACGCATCGCCTTTGACGGCACCACGCTCGTCATCGGCGCCCCCCAAACCAACGGCTACACCGGCGCCACCCACATCTACACGCGAGACGCCGGCGGCAACTGGGTATCCCAGGCGAGTCTGGCGACGCCTGAGGACCCGAGTCGCGGCAGCAACAGCCAGTACGGTGCCAGCTTGGCACTTGCTGGCGACACGGTCATCGTTGGGGCGCCACAGACCACGGACCACCGCAACAAGCGCGTGGGCGCCGGGTTCCTGTACGTGCGAAAGGACAACCAATGGTCGCTGGCAGCCAACCTCGATCCGCACGTTGATGGGCGGGGCGCCGGACTGGGCCTTGCCGTTGCGGGGGACTCGATCCTTTGCGCCAACACCTCCGAGAACGGTGAGGCCATCATTGGCCTCTATCCCGGTGGACAGTTCCTGGCCCCTTCAGTGCCTGCGCCGTCCTTGGTTCGCGTGGGCAAGACACCTGCGTCGCCGGGAGGTGTCATGGATTCTAATTTTGGAGCAGCCATGGCAGCCGATGGCAGCCTCGTCGCCGTAGGCGCGCCCTTCGATCCGGCCATGGGCCACCGATCGGGAGCCGTTTTCGTCTTCGAAAAGACCGATGACGCATTGGTGCAGCGGGCGAAGCTGATTGCGCCCAACGGACACGAATGGGGCCAGTTCGGCACCTCCGTAGCGCTCAGCGGGACATGGCTAGCCGTTGGCTCCCCTGGAGGAGGCCCCGATGGAGGCAACAACGGCCTCGTCTACCTCTACAGGCAACGCGGAGCGCTATGGTGCCTGCATGGCTGGCGGCTGCCACCAGGCAGCGACAAAAAGGAGACCGACTTTGGCAGTTCGGTGGCCTTTGACGGCGACACGCTGCTGGTTGGCCACAGCGGAGACAACTCTGGTGGGAGCCAGAGCGGGGCGGCGTACGTCTACAGCCGCGACGGTTCCAGGTGGCCCAGGCAAGCCATGCTGGTGCCGGAAACGCCCGTCGCCCAGGCACGCTTTGGACACAGCGCCGCGCTCTCCGGCAACGTCGCCGCCCTCGGCGCACCCTTCGAGAACAATGACAAGGCGAAGTCCGCCGGAGCTGTGTATGTTTTCGAGAAGACGGATGGTGCCTGGAAACAGACCGCCCGCCTGCTGCCCCCCGAGAACGTGCCCTGCAACTTCGGCGAACGCATTGCCCTAGATGGCGACACCCTCATCGTGGGAGCCCCCCAAACCAACGGCTACACCGGCGCGGCCCACGTCTTCGTCCGCGACGGCACCGGAGCCTGGGTGGCCCAGGGCCGACTTGAACCTGCGAAGGCTGCTCCCAACTCGCAGTACGGACTTGGAGTTGCCATCCATGGAGACTTGGCCGTCGTCGGGGCACCCCAGACCACGGACCACCGGAACATCCGCACGGGTGCCCTCCATGCCTTCCGTCGCAGTGGTGGCCAGTGGAGCACGGCAACCCGGGCCGAAGCCGGGGAAGTTCGTGGTCTCGGCGCATCGGTGGGAATCACGCAAGCCGTGATCTTCGCCACACAAACGGCAGCCGATGGCACCGGCACCGCGGGCGAAGTTGCCCTATATCGTACCGACTAGGCGTCGGCGGGGTGCCGGGGCGTGCACGATGTGCCCCGGCACCCCCAGCCAGTTGCCTTGTACGGCCCGTTGGGCCATGGCTTACCGGACCCGGCGTCGGCGCCCATGGAGACAAGCGTCCCCGGTCAGGGGCCTGCAGCTCCTGCAATGGCTGTGTGCGGCGGCCGTCGTGGGCGGGGTCTTCATGGTGCCTTGAGCCTTGGTGTCTTGGAGGCCAGGCACGCCGCCATCTTCGATGAAACCATGATGCTGCTGGTTTCAAGCGGCGCTTCGACCATCCGTTCGGGACCAAGCGCCCTCTACGATGCGCGGTGCGCGGTGCGGTCTGAGACGACAATGGCGGGGGCACGATGCCTGGCTTCAGGACCAGCGCTCGAGGCGTGGTATCTTCTTGGCTGCGCTGCGGGCCATGAAGGCTGGCAGGTGCCGCTCGCGCAGCACGCCGATGACCAGTTCCTGCATCTGCTCGACGGACATGTCGGGGTCGACGAAAGCGCCATCGGCGTAACACATGCTGCAGTACTTTGCGCTGTGCGAACCGTCCGCTTCGGTACCCCCACGACCCTCGTCGAGGTGCATGGGCATGCTACAGCTCTGACAAACCGGCCTGGATCCCAACATGCCCTGATCTTTTGCGCGCTGGTTGATTCAATGTTTCGTGGCGTTCCTGCCCAGCCGGACGAATCGGCCGGTCCAAGTCCTTGCGGGTTCGTTGCCCGGTTAGCTCCAACGTGGCGCCGGTATCACTGCGATACGGGGAGATGGACCTGGAACGTCGTACCTTTGCCAGGTCCTTGGCTGGTGGCTTCGATGGTTCCGCCGTGGGCTTCAACGATGCCGCGGGCGATGTA
>JBFJVP010000180.1:0-6434 GCA_041624075.1 Thermoplasmatota archaeon
CCACACGAACACAAGGCCCCACACGACCTCGTGTCTTGGCGCGGCGCCCCGCGCCCAGCCTACCGGCCGGGCTCGTCGCCCCACACGAACACAAGGCCCCACACGACCTCGTGTCTTGGCGCGGCGCCCCGCGCCCAGCCTACCGGCCGGGCTCGTCGCCCCACACCAGCTTATGCAGTTGCACACCCACATGGACCGGCAGGGGCTCGGATTCGGCCAAGACCCAGTTGGTCAGTTGGCCTGGTTCCACGCCCCCGACGGGATTGAAGTAGACAGGACACGGCGGGAAGCCGTGTTCGCGCAGCACGCCAACAGCGTACTCGTAGTCGGCTCGGTCAGCGATCACGAACTTCAACTGGTCCGGGTCCGCCAACAGATCAAGGTGGGCCAAGTTGTTCTTGTCGTGCTCGCCGCTCGACGGGCACTTGACATCCATGCTGATGCACAGCCGGGCACGGTCGGGCGGCGCATACTCGTTGGCGCGGCCGAAGTCGATGTTGCCCGCGGTCTCGATGAGCACCGAGTAGCCTTCCGCCAGCAAGCGATCCACCAAGTCCCAGGCGTCCTTTTGCAGCAAGGGCTCGCCGCCCGTGAAGCACACCTCCTTGGTGGGCTGGGCAGCCACGAAGGACATGATTTGGTCCAAGCTGCGCTTCTGGCCGCCCGTGAACGTGTACGACGCGTCGCACCAAGAGCATCGCAGGTGGCATCCCGTCGTCCGGACGAACGTGGTAGGAACACCCATGCGGCGCCCTTCGCCCTGGATCGAGTAGAATGTCTCCGTGATCTGGATGAGCGCGCCTCCTGGGCTGCGCGACGAGCCCTGCCGCTTGAAGGTTTGGGCAAACCCCCTGATGGGCCTGGGCCGCTTGTTCAATCGTCGCTGTCGACCGGCGGCAGGGCGTGCTCCCCAGGGTGGCTCGGTGGCCACTTGAAGATCAGCTTGACCAGCACCGGCAGCAGGAACAGGCTCAGCGTAATGCCCAAACTGATGGCAGTTGGGATCTCACAACCGGGCGCGGAGCCCCGCGCCACCTCGTGCTGGACCGGAATGAAGGGCACCACGCAGGTGCCCCCATGGACGACGCCGTCGACCACTTCGGCGCCGCGCACAAACCACGGGTGCAGCAGGATCAGTTTGACGCCGACGTAGCCGACGGCCACATAGGCCATGTGTTCCAGCAGGGGCAGCCAGTCCATGACGCGCGCCAGCACCGCCGCTGCCAGGCGCAGAAACAGGATGCCCAGGGCGGCTGCAGTGAAGATCAACCAGATCTTGTTGGTGAAGGCCACCGCAACGATGACCTGATCGATGGCGAAGGCCAAGTCAACCAGTTCGATGCTGATGATGGTGGCCACCAGGGGAGGCACGCCAAAGCGCACCAGCCAGTTGCTGTTGAGGTGCATTTCATGGCTTTCGCTGCCATGACGTAACAATAACGAGAAGTGCCGCAGCGCCAAATAGAGCAGGTAGGCGCCGCCCACGACTTTGAGAATCGGCGTCTCGATGAGCCACGCGGCCAGGGCGATGGCGCCCAACCGCAGCGCGTAGGCACCAACCAGGCCGTAGAGCAGCGCCTTGCGTCGGTCCTCTACAGGGAGCTTTCGCACCATGGCGGCCAGGATGGCCGCGTTGTCGAACGACAGCACCGCCTCCAGCAGCAGGAGCGTCAGGACAATTGCGGCATCCTCGGCAAAGGCCATGGGTGAGCTTCAAGCCTCCAGGTAGGCGATGGGGTCGGTTGTTCCAGCCGCCTCGAAGCCGCGCTGGCGCAGCACACAGCTCTCGCAGGTGCCGCAAGCGGGTTCGCTGCCGCGGTAGCAACTCCAACTGAGGTGCAAGGGTGCTTTCAGGTCCAGTCCGGTCTGAACGATCTGTTTCTTGGTCATCTCCAGCAGGGGCGCGACGATGCGGATCTTCTGTCCTTCGATGCCCTGCTTGGTCGCCAGGTTCGCCATGGTCTGGAACGCTTCCAGGTACTCCGGCCTACAGTCGGGGTAGCCCGAGTAGTCGAGGGCGTTGGCTCCGATGAAGATCGCTTGGGCGCCCACGACTTCGGCGTAGGCCAGTGCGAAGCTGAGGAAGATGGTGTTGCGGGCGGGCACATAGGTTGGCGGAATGACGTCGCCAATGGTGTCGTCGCCGGGGGCGTCCGGGACATCGATGGCGTCGTCGGTGAGGGCCGATCCCCCGAGTTCACCCAGGGGTACGCGCAGGACGCGATGTTCTTCGACCCGGACCGCGCGGGCGATGTCGTGCGCGCTTTGCAGTTCCCGGCCGTGCCGCTGGCCGTAATCAAAGCTCAGCGCGAAGACCCGGTAGCCCTCGCAGCGCGCGATGGTCGCCGAAACGCACGAGTCAAGGCCCCCCGACAGGAGAACGACCGCCTTTTTTTGGCCCACGCGCCGCCCAGCCGACGGCCACATAAAAGCGCGGTGGCGGGCGCCTGTGAAGGGGCACCCCAGGTGTTGCGGCCCCCGCCAAGGAGGTGCGGTTCCGTTTCCCACCTGACGCAGCCATTCGGGTGCACAGTGATGTTCTAAAAGGAACCCTGTCCTCTTGGTGCTCTTATGGGCTTTCGCTGCTGGTTGGTTAGCCTGCTCTTCGTCTCTCTGCCCGTCGGCCTGGCAACCCCAAGTGGGGCAGTCGGCGATGACCACTACATCGCGATCTCTGCGGACCAGAGCCTCGCACAACCCGTGGTTATCGATCCACTACACCAGGCCCTGGCACCAGGAGATACGGTGACGTGGGACAACACACAATGGAATCGTTACGTAGACATCGATGATCCGTCAGGCAACCGGTGGTGCCGGTTGTGGGGCGATTCGTCGGGAGAATGGGACTCCCGGTGCACCATCGACCCGGGCTTGCCCGCGGGAATCCACGGGTACACTGTGACGCACCAGACGGACGGCGCACGCACGGCGTTCCTGTGCGTGACCGAGGCGTCGGTCGTCAACATCACCTCGCCGCCGGCGGGCCAACCCATTCTGGGATCGGTCCAGGTGGCGGGAACTGCCTCGTCGGATCTGGGCATTGATCGGGTTGAGGTGCGCGTGATTGGCGGCGCCTGGTCGGTCGCTGATGGGACCTCATCGTGGTCTGCAGAGGTGTTCACCCAGGGCGCCACGGCGGGGGCGAACCAGCTAGAGGCTCGCCTGATCTACGAGAATTGTAGTCTGGCCACGGATGAACTGGCCGTATTCGTGCAGGATCCCCCCGTGCTGGACTTGGCAGTGACGCGGATGTACGCGCAACGCCAGCAGGATCTGCTGGGCACCGTTTACGACATCGAGTGGGAGGCCGTCAACGCTGGAAACACGCCGGCGACGGTGCGGGCCCACCTGGAGCGCAAGGACGGCTCGCAGTGGGTGGAGGAGCAAACCATCTTCCGCACCATTCAGGCGTACTCGCAAGAGGCGGGCTACTACCATTCCGGACCCATGGCGGACGGCTTGAAGTGGCGGCTGCGCCTGGAGGTGCTGTCGTCCCAGGCCTCGGACCTGACACCCTTGGACCACGTTGCGTACTGGCCTCCGGGCGGGGACGGGGCGACGCCCACGATCGTTGCCAAGGCGGGTCGCTTCGACGCCGCGGACTTGACGCTTGACGAGGGCAGCCAGGTGGCCTGGCAGTGGTCGGGCGCCGACCATGGAATCATTGGCCCCGGCGGCCAAGTGTGGTGCACCCCAACGGATCAATTGGGGCGCCTGTGTTACCTCAACCTGCCGTCGGCTGGCCGGTTCGATTACCAGGCCAGTGACAACGCCGCCATCTCGGGCATCCTTCGCTTGCCCGGCGCGCCACCCACGTTTGACTTCGTGGATTTGGGGCCCGACCCAGTGAGCGGTACGATCGTGTTTGCCGGTACCGCCAGTTCGCCACACGGCGTCCGGTTCCTGGAACTGCGTATCGGGGACGGCGACTGGTTCGACGTGGAACCCGCCTCGTGGAGCCTGGAAGTGGACACGCTAGGGTACCTCAACGGGCCATTGGTCTTGGCAGCTCGGGCCACGGGAGAGGATGACTCCGTGGGCGAGGACAGCATCACCCTCACCGTGGACAACCCGTTGGTGCCCGATTTGAGCCCCACGGCCCTGACCGTGACCGATGGCACCCTCACGGACCCCGTCGTGCGCATCGTTGCGACCATCGAGAACCTGGGCAACACCCAGGCCACGGTGGACGTGATCCTGCGCGGCTACGAGGGTGGCGCGTGGAGGGATGTGGATCGGCGCACCGTCACGGTGGATGCCTTCTCGGAGGTTCGGCAATTCATGCGCTGGCGCTGCGAGACGTGCATCGGTGGCCACACGGCCCAGGTCGTCGTGGACCCCGACGGCTTGGTGAGCGAGCGCGACGAGGACAACAACGCCCGATACACGCGCGTTACGTTCCGATCGCTCTCCACCTAGGCGGCGTCGCCTTGGCTCACGCGACGGTTGCGACGTAGAGCCACGCGATGCCGCCGGTGAGCGGGGTCACCTTGATCGAGGAGAACTTGGCGGCCCCGTTCATCAGGTCAACGAAGTCGTCGCCGCACGGGAAGGCGGCTGCAGTCTCGGGCAGGTACTCGTAGGCTTCCCGGTGGCCGGTAAGCGCGCCGCCGACGCGGGGCATCACCAGTTTGGAGTAGAGCTTGTACGGGGCCGCCATGATTCCACGGGGTTGGCCGAATTCCAGGACAACGACGCGGCCGCCGCTCCGGGTGACGCGGGCCATTTCGGCCAGCGCGCTGGCAGGGTCGTCCACGTTGCGAATGCCAAAGGCGATGCTGGCCACATCAAACGCCGAATCCTGGTAAGGCAAGGCCATGGCGTCGGCCTGCTCAAAGGCGACGTCCATGCCCAATCGTTGCCGCTTGACCATCGCCTCGTCCAGCATGGGCTGACAGAAGTCGCTTCCAACGACCGACCCGCCTCCGACGGCTTGCTTGAACGCGAAGGCCAGGTCACCTGTACCCGTGGCAACGTCCAACACGGCGTCGCCGGGCCGGGCGCCACTGGCGCGCACGGCCTTCTTGCGCCAGCGCTTGTGGGTCCCCAGGGACAGGACGGAGTTGGCCCGGTCGTAGCGGGAGGCAATGTCGGCGAACATTCGCCGTACCTGTTCGCTCACGGCTGTGCCACTGCGGCGGGTTGTTAATGCTTGACCCGGGTCTAGCGCACGCGGAAGGCGTCGATCCAGTCCTCGAAGCGCTGGCTGCTGGCGGATAGGGCCGCGGCGGGATTGGCGGCAGTGGCAACTGGATTGGGGGCACCTTCGTCAGCAGGACCCACGGCGCGCAAGGCGTGGCCCAGGGTGGGCCGCTCGGCCTTGTACAGCAAGCCAACGGGAACGCGGCTGCGGTCACGCGCCACCCGGTGGGCTGCTTCCAGGTCGCTGGGGTCGTGGCTGTCAGCCAGGTTGGCCGTGTTTTCCCGGTACCAGGCGTACGTGTTCTGGTGGTTGTACGTCACGCAGGGGCTCTGGATGTTGATGATTGCGAAGCCGGGGTGGCGTACGCCGTCCTCAATGAGCTTGACCATGTTCTTCATGTCGCCACTGAACGCTTGGGCAACGTAGGTGGCGCCGCCGGCCAGGGCGAGTTCCAGGGGGTTGACCGGATCGGCCAGGGGCCCCAGGGGGCTCGCCTTGGTGCTCATCGTCTGGGGCGTGGTGGGACTGGTTTGTCCCTTGGTGAGCCCGTACACCTGGTTGTCCATGACGATGTATGTGATGTCGGCGTTGCGGCGGCACGCGTGCAGGAAATGGCCCAGGCCGATGCCGAATCCGTCACCATCACCTCCGGCGACCAGCACGGTCAATTCCGGGTTGGCGAGCTTGACGCCGATGGCTTCGGGCAGTGCCCGGCCATGGATGCCGTGGAAGCCGTAGGTGCGGAAGTAGGCGGTGATGTTGCCACTGCAACCGATGCCGGTCACCAGCACGGTGTTCTCGGGTTGCAGGCCCAGGTTGATGGCGGCGGTCTGCATGCCGCGCAGCACGCCGAAGTCACCGCAGCCGGCGCACCAGATGGGGGTCTTGCCTTGCAGATCCTTGACGCTCAGGGCGGGCTTGGTGTCGCTCATGCTACCTCCGTGTGGGCGAGGACGTCATCACTGGTGAGGGGGATGCCATCGTAGCGTCGGGCTTCCCGGATGCGGTCATGCAGGGGCAATTCGCTGCGAATCAAGCGGGCCAGTTGGCCCGTGGCGTTGGCCTCGGCAACCACGACCGGGGCGTCCGGTCCAACGGCTGCGGCGAAGGCCTCGCGCGGGAAGGGCCACAGCAGCCGGACACCGACGACGCGAGGGGAGCGACCCTGTTCAGTCAGGCGAGTGGCGGCCTCGCGGGCGGCTTCCACGGTGGAGCCCCAGGATACCAGTACGATGTCTGGGTCGTCGGCGCCCTCGATGACCAGCCCCTGGTGGGCTTCGTCGATGATGGC
>JBFJVP010000181.1:0-6429 GCA_041624075.1 Thermoplasmatota archaeon
CCTGACACTCCCGCACTCCGCGCCAATTGCGACACGGGATCGTACCTCATCGTCATGGCCCATGTGCGCGCCGCCATGCCAACAGGGGAAGTAGACGCTTGGCTGCCCGGCGAGGAGCCATGCGAAGTGCCCCATTTCCACAAGCGAAACGCCCGCCGGCTCCGACGCGCGAGTTGCGCGCGAAGATGCGGCCGGCGCGTGAGGGTAGAAATCTGGGCGAGTCTGCGTCAGCCGATGTAGTACGGCAAGCGGCCCGTGTAGTCGTCCGGCCCCATGTACAGCAACGCGGCATTGCCAAGCTCCTGCCGGTGCCAGACGCCATGGCGAATCAGCTTGTGGAAGGCATTGTTGTCGTCCCGGTTTTCGGGCACCTGCTCATCGGGATCAACGGTCGCGCGCACCTGGAACATGCCGTAGGGAGTTGGATCCATCCACTGGACGGCAACCGTGGTCCGGCGGTCAGCGGACACCGTCGCCGTCGTCCGACCGATCGGGTACCACTGGCCGTCCCACTCGTATTCGAACAGAACATCGGCTGTCTCAGGGCCTCCGACCAATTCGATCTCTGCCCGAATCTCCTGTGCGGGGGAACGAATCGCTGAGCCGAGGATTTGCGGGCCAAGGGGCGGCGCTTCGCTAAGGGATACCACAGTGAAGTCGGGCCAGACAGGACTGGCAAGATTGATGTCCAATTCCGCCAGCCCCTTTTGCCCATACGCGTCGATGCCCCGGACGCTGAGTGTCTGCCAGCCGCCCGAATGCTCGTCGGCCGAGAATGAAAGTGACCAGGCCTCGGTGCCGTTTGCCAGCATCCAGTCGCCGTAGCCGACTTTCACCTCGACGCGATCGACCGCATGGTATGCGGCGGCGGTCCCCGACACCGTCACGGTGCCACTGACGACCGCTCCCGACTCGGGCGAGGCGATCGTGATAGCGGGAACTGGGCCCAACACATGGATTTGCCCCATGTAGTGGCCGTCGAAGACGAATGGCTTGTCCTCGTAATCGTAAAAGCCGGGCGTGTCGAACGTGCGATAGCAGAGAACCCCTGGCGCGGTGGTCACTGGGCACCACTCGCCGTCGTCCCCGCGCAGCCCACGGTAGATCGTTGTACGCGCTTCACTATCTTGATTATCGCGGAATTGCCAACCCACTTGCTGGCCGAGGGGGATCTGGACGGATTGAGGCTGGGCCCCGTGGGGGTGCACGATCCGGACCATCGCCGCTGCACCCGGATGCGTCGCCGGCCATGTCCCGATATCGTTGTCCGGAAAGGGATCCGAGCCGCCGCCGACGGAATCAAGAATGCTGACGCGCGCACTGCGTAGGTCTTCATAGCTGAAGTCGACCCCGTAGGCCTCCGTACCAAAGGCAGGAAGGTCAAGCGTATGCGTTCGCGTAGCGAGCCAGCCGGCTGATTGGCTACGGGCGTCGACGGCGAAAGTGACCGTGACGGGCTCGTTTCCATGATTCTTGAGCGCCCATTTCACGGAAGATCCGTAGTTGCTGACGTAGGTCCGGATGACCTGAATGTCGTTGTAAATGGGGTTGTCAACAACCAGTAGGTGCGTGATTTTAGTTTCGGCGCCATCGGTGGTCAGGACGCGGACTTCGATCTCCAGCGGACCGCGCGCGTACGGATGGCTGTCGAACGAAAACGACCAGGACTCCGTGCCCTGCGCCGCCATCCAACTGGTGTCAGCCATCCTGTATTCGACGCGGGCGACTCCGACGATGTCGGAGGCGGTGCCGATCACTTCCACGACGCCGTCGATCGCCGCATTTGCCACAGGGGACTCGACCGTCAGTGGAGTGTCGCGCTGGCCCGCAACCACGACGGACCCCGACTCAGATCCAGGAGTAGTCGAGTATGGATACGTGCCAGCGCGGCCATAGGTTTTGGAACAAGATTGATTGAAATTGAGGTTCGAACAAATATCATCACCCAACGCATCCACTACCGAAACCCACCCCGTCGTGCGGCTGACGAACCGAACGGAGTCGCCGGGGTCAATGCTGGCAACAGCAGGCGACGGAGGACGAAAAGTGTAAACGAAAACCTGTTCGTCTTCGGCCTCAACAGGCGCCGGCAAAAAAGAAATTAACAGTAATACGAGCGCGCCTGATCTCAGTTTCATAGCACGCAAGCGAGGGGCTGCATTAACTCGCTTTCGGTGTTGGGGCCAGTAGCGGCAGGCTACAGGCTGCGTGCTCCGGGCTTGAGGCGGGCATTTCTATCCCTATCCCCCCGGCCGTGTTGGCTACAGGCTCCGCAGGGGAATCCTACGCTGAGTCCCGCCGTCTGGCGCGGCGACGGCATCGACCAGCGCCTCAACAACATCCAGCAACGCCTCGACAGGTTGAGCGGTGTCTTGGCCAGTCGCCGGTAGCGCCGCCGCGTGGACCCAAGGGGAGGTTAACACTTGTCCCGTGGTAACAGAGCGGAGCGGCGGTGCGCGTTGGCCTATTCTTTGCCCTCCCGCGGCGACTCTTGGCAGGCTGGACCGACGACCAGCCCGCCTCACGGGCCAGCAGCCCTCAGCGCCCCTGCCAGACGATTTGAACGCCACCTTCAGCCCCCTGGAGCCACCCTGGCAGGATTCGGGCATCGACGCACGACTTGGGGCATTGCACGCCCGCCTGGACCAGTTGCGGGATCAGATGGCGGCCCCGAGGCGCCCCTAACACCAAGAATTCATGGCAACCAATCGGTTGCACAACCGCCGTTGCTTTTCATCGAGCAGCCAAGGAATCGCCAAAGGTTATCCCCAACGAAGAAACTGGATCCTTGATGCGGCCAACCTTCCTGCTCGTCTGCGCCATGCTTCTGGCCGGGTGCAGCAGTGATCCACTGCCGCAGCCAGTGGATGAAGTGGACGAGGACAGGGAAGAAGAGGAGATCACCTTCAGCCCACTCCCACCACCTCCCTGGCAGACGTTGGGTGTCAATTGGACCGGCCACCTCGGCGTCCGCGTGCTGGCTTGTGAAATCAACGTCGCCAACCAGTGCGTTGCCCACGATCAGGATCCGGGCGACACCGACTACGTGATGGAGCGTCCCGGCTCATGGCTGCGAGGTGCCAACCTGACGCTGAGCTGGGAAGCTGAAGGGCGCATCACGGAGGAGTTGGGCCTCGGCCTGATGGTCATGGGCACATGCGACGGCTGCGCTTCTGAGCTGATTGAGGAAGTGGAAGGCCGCGCACCCCTGACCATCACGACCCCTTACCTGGATCTGGCCCTCGATGAGAATCGCATCATCCACGCCTACGTGTGGAACGCGTCGGGGTCCCGCTTGACGCCTGCGACGTACACGTACATCACGCCCGATCAGGCGTTCACGTTGACGGGCACCCTCAACATTCAGGACGGCCCGACGGACAAGCCCGCATCTGCCGCGAACTAGAGCGCGGGCTTCTTGGCGGCACGGGCCCGACCCATGGCTGCGTCTAGGGCCGCCTCAAGTCGATCCAGGTCGCCTTCGCGGGGATCAATGGAGACCCAACCGAAGATCTTGAACACCGCGCCCATGGGCTCACCCAGCGTGAAGCCCGCTTCCACGAGCGCCTCCTTGGCCGGCTCGGGAAGCAGCAACTCCACGCGCCCCGCCGCGGGACCCGACCGGTACACGCGCACGAACTGGTTGCAGCCAACGATCAAGGCCACGTGCTCGCGGCCAAACTCGGCTTGCAGGTCGTCGCCCGCCCCCTCGGCCAGTACCTGCGCCCTGCGCACCAGATCCAGGAGGCGTTGCTTGTGGTCGTCCTCCACTTCCGCGCGCTCCAGGATTCGCAGTGGCCGATCGTCGCGCGCGGGCGTGGTGGGCGTGTGGTCCATGGCTTCCCCCAGCCGAACGCCATGATGGGCGTTTCGCCAGCGGGCCCGCGGGCGACCAAGGGTTAAAAGGGGCGACGCGCCACGCCGTGGCATGCGCGCAGTCTTTCTGTCAGCCCTCTTGGCGGCCACGGCCCTGAGCCTGTCGGGCTGCGCCTGGTCCCAGGATCCAGGCATCGGGCTGGGTGGGGCTAACACCCTTGAGGTTTACTCGGATGCGTTCGTCGACGAGGGACCCATTCCAGTGGATTACACGTGCGATGGCGAGGACGTTTCACCGCCCCTGGACGTGACCAACGTGCCAACGGCGGCATCCCTGGCCATCGTGTTCGACGATCCTGATGCGGCCGATTTCGTCCACTGGCTGGTGTGGAACCTGCCGGGCCGCAGCGGGAACCTCAGCGCGGGCGAAGACGTCGCCTCGAGGGGAGCCACTGTGGGAGCCAACGACTTCGGGGGCACCGGGTATGCCGGGCCGTGCCCGCCAAGCGGGGCGGAGCACCGCTACCGCTTGCGCGTGTTTGCGTTGGACCGCTTCCTGGACTTGTCGCCGGGCGCGGATGCCGCTGCGTTCGAAGCTGCGGCGAGGGGCCGTGTGGTTGCCTGGGGGCAACTGGCCGGAACGTACGCCCGAACCGGTTAGGTGGACTTCAGCGGCGCTCGCTTGGCCGGCTGGTCGCGTGCCGGGGCTCGTCATCCCACGTGTCAGGGACCTGTGTCTCGTCGCCGTCGAGGGCAAACGAGTCGATGCCCATGGCATCGTGCAGGACGACGTGGTAAGGGTTCCTTGCTTCCATGGGAGGCACCAGGAGCTTGGCAGAAGAGACCCCCACTTAAGGATTATCGAACATGTTCGATCGGCGTCAAGATGTCAATGTTTTTGAGAAGATTCTCGGCCCCAAGCGGCAAACCTCGAACCGGTTCATGGTCTACTCCAACATCTCCACCACGCGTGCCGCCGTCCACACTTCATCAACCGCCTGATCATGGGCCTCCACGGGCAAGTCCTCCACCACCTGCCCATCAAAGCCGACGCCCCACACACGGCACCCATCCCGCTCCAAACGGGGCAACAACCGATCGTAAAAGCCGCCGCCCCAACCCAGCCGAGCCCCAGCTCGCGTCCAAGCCAAGCCCGGCACAATGGCCAAGTCAATCTCCCCCGGCCCAACAAGCGGGCATTCCACGCGCGGCTCCTGGATTCCAAAAGCTCCCGGCACCAAATCGGCCCAATCGCGCAGCAAACGCAGTTCCAGGCGGCCCTCACGCCGATCAGCCACCCGGGGCAACACCACCCGCTTGCCAACCCGCAGCGCCCCGTTGGTCAGACCCACCACGGAAAACTCCGGGTTCTTGTGCTTGTACACCAGCACCGTGCGAGCCGCATGCCACTCCGGACTCGCCTGGATCGCCGCATTGACCAGCTCTTCCTCCTGGGCGCGCACACGGGGCCCCAGCGAAGCGAGAGTCTGTTGCGCCGCCGACCTCAACGCCGCCTTGTCCAGTGCCACGCCACCGCCAAGCCCCGCCACCGGGTAAGGCTCCCGGTGGCCTTGCAGGCCCAGCGCCATGCCGCCGAGCCAGCCCCACAACTGACGACCGCCCCGCGGGCGGCCGCCCCACACCTCCGAGCGGCTGGCAGACCGCCCAGCCCGCTGGCGACTTTCCCGTGGTTCGCAGCCCACGACCACCAGGTCGCCAGCGCCAGTACGATCCCGTTCTCGAACCTGACAGCCATCGGCATCGATTGCCTCTACTCGAAAGTCTACCAGCAGCGGTCAATCTTAAGGCGGGGCCTTGGCTCGCCGCGCCATGGGAGTCTCCGACTGGCTATCCAGTTACGACCCGAACGACCTCTGCATCGCGACGGCCGCCTCACACTCGTCGCTGCAAATCTTCCACGGCGCCAAACTGGAGGGCTTCCGGACCATGGCGATCATCGCCGGCGACCGGGATCTGCGCTACTATGACGCCTACCCCAAGGCGCGGCCGGACCGAATCCTGCGCCTCGACTCCTACCATGAACTGCTCGGCATGGCCGAGGAGCTGCGCGACGACAACACGATCCTGATTCCCCACGGCAGCCTCATCGAATACATGGGTGCCAAGGACTTCACGCAGATCCAGGTGCCCGTCTACGGCAACCGGCATGTCCTGGACTTTGAAAGCGACCGGGACAAGGAACGCGCCTGGCTGGAAACCGCAGGCATCACCATGCCCCGGGAAATCCAGGACCCCAAGGACATCGTGGAGCCCGTGATCGTGAAGTACCACGGCGCCAAGGGCGGCAAGGGCTTCTTCATCGCGAAGAACTACCACGAGTACAAGCGCCAAATCCAGGAGGGCGAGCCCCACACGATCCAAGAGTTCGTCATGGGCACGCGCTACTACCTGCACTACTTCCACAGCCGCTTGGATGACGAAGGCTTCCACATCGCGGCCGCAGACAGCGGCGACGCCGCCAATCCGGACAAACCGGTCCACAGCCACGGCACCCTGCAGATGCTCTCCATCGATCGCCGCGACGAATCCAACATTGACGAATTGAACCGCATCGGCTCCATCAAGGAACTCCAGGAAGCCGGCATCGACCCC
>JBFJVP010000182.1:0-6399 GCA_041624075.1 Thermoplasmatota archaeon
ACGGCGTACTACGACTACCAGATGACCTCCCAAATCCTGGTCGGCCACGTCGCCTGCGTGTTTGGCGCCGCCATCGCCGTGGCCGTGGCCGGTGGATCCGGCTGCCCGCAAGGCCAGTCTCTTGGCATCACGGTGCAAGACCTGAGCTGGACAAGCACGTTCCACTACGTGCCCAACGTGGCTCCCGTGCCCTCGCCACAAGGCAACGCTACCGCGTAAGGACCACTCGGTAGCGGGCCCGACCCTCCCTCACATGAGCCAGGCCAGCGTTTGCTTCGGCCATGGGCATGGCCTCCGTCTGGGCCTCGATGCCGTGCAGCGCCGCAAAGCGCAGCATGTCCCCGATCATCGCACGACCCCCAATGCCGCTCGCCGTGATGC
This sequence comes from Thermoplasmatota archaeon, assembly GCA_041624075.1. Taxonomy (GTDB): domain Archaea; phylum Thermoplasmatota; class E2; order JACPAO01; family JAHFTW01; genus JBFJVP01. The sequence continues at coordinate 382 of JBFJVP010000182.1, forward strand.
GCCGGTCGGAGAACAGGTCGCCTGCCCGCACGGCCACCGGGCCAGGGGGATTGCCCAGAAAGCACAGCGTTCCATGGGGTCGCAGCGCATCCACGTAGGCCTGCCACTCCAAGTCCGCGAAGGCCGTGTTGAGAATCAAATCAAAACGCGGACCGCGTCCCCGAATGGACTCGGCCGATGCACTGGAAACCACATCATGGGCGCCCAACCGCTTGGCCTCCGCGTGCTTGTCGGGGCTGCTGGTGAACGCCGTGACGTGGCACCCCATGGCACGAGCAAAGCGCAGCGCCAAGTGCCCCAGCCCACCGATACCAATGACGCCCACCCGATCGCCCGGCTTAGCCAGGCGACGCAGGGGACTAAACACCGTCACGCCGCCACACAGAAGTGGCGCGGCACCCTGGGAGGACAACGCCTCTGGCAGCTTGAACGCGAACCGGTGATCCACGACGAGCCCGTCGCCGAAGCCCCCAAAACGACCGACTGCGGTGGGCAGATGCTGGGCGCACAAGTTCTCCCAGCCCTCCGTGCAGTACCTGCAGTGGTGGCATGCGCCAGCCTGCCAACCGACGCCCACACGATCGCCCACGCGCAGCCCCCGTACCTGGGGTCCGGCCTCCGCGACGGTTCCGACCACTTCATGGCCTGGCACCAAGGGGTAGGTGCTGGACTCCCAGTCACCGTCCACGAGGTGAACGTCGCTGTGGCAGATGCCGCAGTGAGTCACGTCAATGCGCACTTCGTCTGCTCCCACGCTGGCGTCGTACTCGAAGGACTCCAGGGGCCCACTGGCTTGCCTGGCCACCCAGGCATGGATTCGGTTCTCGCTCATCGCCCACCCCAGGAGCCTTCGGTCACTTGAGGCAACCGGGCAAGGGCAGCCCTGCCGCCTGGGCCCGCCTTCATCGTTGGTGGTCGCTTCATTTGCCACCCTAAGGCCAACGAGCGTTCGACGGGCCTTAAGGAGCAACTCACCCTTGATGTCTCCATGCGCCGTGCGCTCGTGGTCGCCATTCTCCTCGCCGGATGCACTGCCCCCGCCGAACCTGCAGTGGTCGTGTACCAAGCGCCTTTGCCGCCGCCCACATGGCCGCTCCAGCATGAAATTACGGATGAGGCCACGTCGTGCATGATCTGGCCCGCGCTGCCGTGCATCGTCAACCGATGGTTCGTGCACACGCCTCCTGGGCAGGAGCCGCGCAGTGGTGCGTTCCAACTAGAAGTGGCAGCAGACCGGACCCTGGGCCTGGAACCGCCCGAGGTCCATTGGGCGATCATCGCAGGGCCGCCCGACAACCAAGGCCCCTTCCAGGTGCTCGCCGAAGTTACAGGAAATGCGCCCCTGGAGTTGTCCCTGGACAAGATTCGGCTGGCGCCGGGTGAACGGCTGGGCCACGAGGTGACCATCGGCGACGCAGCCCACGATGGCATTGGATACCCCGTCCATGTCATCAGTGATCTGGTGGTGCGTAACGCATCCCGTATCCAGGTTCGCAGTGAATCAGTTGATGTCGAAGCCCGTGGCCTCACGGGTCCATGTGCCTGGTTTGTGGAATCCGGGTGTGACTCCCCCTACACTGGCACGCACATTGAAGCCATCTTGGGGGGACGAATGACTACCGTCAATGCGACCGTGACGTGGTCCGCCGCAACACCCGCGACTGCCGAATTGCAGTTGGTGATCAGTTGCCGTCCCGCCGGCAACAGCCCGTGGTGCCATGACTTCGAGGACATCGTCGTCAGCGGGGTCAGTCCTCTCGTCTTCAAGTCCGACGATCTGGGGCTCATGGGTGCCGGCCGCAGTTTGGATGTCTTCGTGGAAAGCGACCCGATCGGCGTAAGACAGAGCTACGAATTGGATCTGCGCTACGTTCACGAGTACGAGGTGGTGGAGGGCAGCGTCTGGGACCGTGAGGACTAGGCCCGCGCTCGTGCGGCGGGTGGTGCGTCAGTCACGAGGGCGCGCCGTAGGTAGTTCCCTTGCGCTCACCGGTCTTCCCGATGACGCGGGCCTCGACAAGGTGGCGCAGGTCCTCCTGGAGCGTGCGACGCGGGACGTGTGGGAAAGCGGCCTGAACATCTGCGAACTTGACGCGGCGCGAAGGGTTGCCATCCAGGATCCGGCGAAACCACAGGGCAACGTCGACTTGGCGGGGGTTCAAAGCCTCCGCTCCGGCGAGACGAACCCGAACGGCGGCGTCGCGAAAAGTCTCCTCCAGAACCCTGGTCATGTAGTCCACCCAGGATGTGAAATCGTAGTCGTTGTGTTCCACCTCGGCCAGGTTGCCGTAGTATTCGTGCCGGTCGCGGTTGAACGTGTAGTCCACGAGGGCGTACCGGATGCCAGGGTAGCCAAAGGCGTGCAGGAGCCAGGTCAGGAGCGCTCGGCCGACGCGGCCGTTGCCGTCTCGAAACGGGTGGATTCCCTCGAAGTCGTGGAACCAGACGATGGCTCGGATGATGGGGTGCTCGGCGGCGCCATGCAGCCATGCAAAACCGTTGGCCAATTCCTCTTCGACGCGCTCCGGGACGGCCGGGATGAACGTGACCACGCCGTCGGCGCGGCCCACGAAGTTGGGCTCCACCTTGAATTGCCCCGCGTCGTCCATGACGCCCTCGAACAACCGCGCGTGAAGGTCCAGCACGTCGGCGGCGTCGCGGGGCGGCTCCGGGGGCAGGTTCTCCATGAAGGCGCTCCAGTTGAGAATCTCGCGCTCCGTGGGGACCATCATGTTGTCCGGCGTTGGCCCGACGCGCAGGAGGCTCTGCACCTCGCCGAGGGTGAGGGGATTGCCTTCGATGCTGGCGGTGCCGTACGCGTTGCGCGAGAGGGCGTCGCGCAGCAAGCGACCGGAGGCTCCGGCGTCCAGTTCGGCGCCGCGCAGGTCCTGGTCCAGGCGTTCAATGGCTCGCAGTCGCTCGATGACTGCCTGGGATACCTGGAAGCTTGGCTCGAACACATCGAAGGGCGGCCGCTGGTGGGTTTCGTCGGTCACCTGGTAGCGCATATGCACATCAGCCACGAACATCTAGTGTGCATAACACGTGTTAAAGCTGCGCATAAGGGTGTGCATAACCGATGGCGCGCCCCTGGGCGTCAACCTCGGGCTGGTGCCATCGTCAAGGGTGGAAACTCAATGGTCACCAGCGAAAAGCGGTGCTCGCCCTCATCAAAGAGACGCTCGTACTCCACGCGGGCCTCCATGGCTCCCCCCGCGTGGGGCAGCATCAGCTCATGATCCAACGATGGTAGCGCGGGGAGATCCGTCTGCGTGACGGGCTCGCAATCATTGACAGTCAACGTCACCTCCGGCTCACCAGCCTTCGTGTAGTATCCCGAATCCAAGAGCCCACTCTCGTCGCTGTAGCGGGCCAATACCACCGATGGTGAAGTCGTGTTTCCTTGCAGAGTCGCGTTCCAAACGGCGGACAAACCATCCGTTTGCCCCATCTCCTGCACAACGTCGAGATGCGCCGCCCCGTCAACCGCAAGCCACTCCACATAGGTCTCCTCCTTGTTTGTTGGGTACCCGCTAAAATACGCCAGACCATTGCTCGTCGCAGCAAATGAAATCAAGACGTAATCGCCCGCCGGATGATCCGTGCTGCTAGAGTCCCCCTTCGCCCCATCGATGCTCCGAATCGTTCCAAACAATTCAGTGCACGCTTGCGCTTGCCAAGCCTGCCATGGAATCAAGGCAATCGGCCCGGAAAAATCACCAAAGAAATAGAAATCAGAATCGCTGCGAATGATGACTGCCATCGTGGCATTGGCCGGAATGCCAATGATCTGATTCGCATCCACCACATAATCCGGCAACGGCAGATCCCAAAGATGGACCACTTCAGGCTCCGGCGAAGGCACAGCCTGAGGCACGGAATCATCGTCAATACAGCCTGCCAGAGTCACCAAACACGCCGACAGCGCAAGGATCCGGGACAACAACATGGGCCCAAGACGAAAATGACGTATTGATGGCCCTTTCGGTCAACGAAACGTAGCCATGCAGCCGTCTGCTTGCCTCGTGCGGCCAGCAATGGTTCGGTCGAGCGGCCCGCCACGTCTGCTTGGCAATCGGGCGCCATGCACCGGCGCATGCGCCCGGTAGAACTGCTGGCCACCCACTGGAACCATGCAAGCGCCCCCAAGTCCGAGATCAGTCAGGCAAGCCAGGAAGGCGGCCGCCTATTGAGCAACGACATCTGGCTTCATGTCATACATGATTTTGAGCACTTCAGCTTGTTCCAGCTCGCCATGCCCAAGCTTTCTCATGGCACTCAAAACGTCGTCAAGAACGGCAACGAATTCGGCGGCACTGATGTTCATGCCCGCGTGCGCCGTCGGCATGTCCCGCCCCTGGTATGTGGCAACGCCGCTGAGACCGGTGCAAAAGAATTCGGTGGCACTTGAAATCAACTCGTCACGCGACATGTTAGCATGTTGAAATCGAGTTCCAACCATGGGGTTCGCGTAGTGATTCTCAAGCACCTGCTCGGTCAGCTTTCTCACTCCATCGCGGCCGCCCAAGCGGTCGCATAATGGTTCTTGCTCCATCGTGGTTTCCTCCCTTGCGGCTCGTGTCCGACAATGCACGTTCACCCAACGAATCTCGGGCCAACGAATGTGATTGTCGGCTGCAAAGCCAACCGCTTCCAATCGGCTTGTGCTCCGAGCGCGTCGGCGCAGCGCATGTTGATTGCGTCAACGCGAGAAAACCCTTGCCCGGTTTTGATTTTTCAGGAGGGGCATTCGTCGATGTACAGAGTGGCCGGCGCGAAGTGGCACTCTCCGGGCCGATTCATGGTTTCGAAGTTGGCCCTGCCGCCGCGACTCCGCTTGCCGCAGCACGCTACCGACCACTCATTGTAGCTTCACACGCTCAAGATCCAGCGGGTCCCGCTACGGATCCGAATTCAAACGGTGACGATGCGGGGCCAAGGCGAACCTGGTGGGCTTGCCTTGTCTGCGCGATGTGGTCCAAACCCTGGGCCTGCGCGCTGTCGGCGCTGTCGGGTCAAGGGCTCTGCGGGGGCACCGGTTCGGCTGGAGCCAAGGCAAAATACGCCCCAACCGGGTCTTGAACGATCGCGTAGGTGTGTTCATCACCGGCTCCTGCCGTGGATTTAATGATCGTGCCGCCCTCCGCCTCAACGCGCCGCAGGCTTTCCGCAAAGTCTCCCACGGGCAGGTAAAGCAACCAGGTCCGAGGCAATCCAGCATTGCCGCCGCGGGCGTGACAGATGCCCGCGGTCGGGTAATTGTCGTCGCCGCACATGCTGTAATCCGCGTACTGCTGGTCCGCGTCCGTCATCTGGACATCTTGCACCGTCCAGCCGATGACTTGTCGGTAAAAGTCTCGGGTGGCCGGCGCGTTTGGAACGGTCAGATCCACCCACCGAATGTGCCCGACGCGGCCAGAAGGCCCCGCCTCGCCGGCTCCGGCCTTTGGCAACTCATCCTCTGACACAACGGGAATGATTCCGAATGCGGCTCCATTGGGATCCTGCAACACAGCCCACTGGCTAAGCCCATCTTCGCCTCGGCCATGCATCAATTCAGCGCCTCCCAATTCGAGCGCGCGTCGCACGCTTGCGCCGACATCCGCGACCTGGATGTGCGGCATCCATTGCAGGGGAAGACGCTCGTGCTCGGGGCCACGCGCGCCAAGCCCAATGATGGGGGTACCCTGTGCGTTCATCAGGTCCTCCCGCCAAAGCGGATCTTCGCCGGTCGTCAGAACGCGAGAATAGAAGCGCACTTCGCGTTCGTGCTCGGGCACGGCGATGTCCGCGCTGAGAATGGCGCCGACGCCCGCGCGAAAGGGTGAGGTCATAATGTCCCACAGGCATGAATGGGTTTCAATCTTGGCTCAAGCCACCGCGCCTGCATCGGCAAGGTGGCAACAACCGGGAATGGCGGCCTGGCCGGCGGGGTGCCGGCCCTCGGCGTCCCCCTGCAAGGGGGGCTGGCCCCGACGCTGCCCTGCCGTAATCTGCCCCGCCACGTATGTGGGGCCC
>JBFJVP010000183.1:0-6398 GCA_041624075.1 Thermoplasmatota archaeon
ACGTCGTGCCACTTGTTGCCTGGGACCGCCACTTCAACCCAGATCGCCAACAACTGCCCTGACCGCTTGTCCGTCGCCTCGACATCCAAGTCTTCCAGTCGCGCCCTCGCCGCAGCTTCCGTGTCGCCCCACGCAGCCAACTCGGCCACGAACTCGAAGCGCTCACAACGGCATGTTCCCACCGTGATGTCGCCGTCGATCGTGCGCAACTGCACATCGGCGAAGATCGCACCTGCGTACCCGTTGCTCAGGGCAACGTCTCGCGTGGCGCGAAAACGGTCGCCGTCCGATACAACCCGGACCGTGCCCGCCTCCAGTGCCGAGTCGCCGTGCACCGCCGGCTCCTTGGCCCCCAAGGGACCATCTGTGCATCCGGCCAACAGAACCATTGCCAGGACCACTGCCCGCGCCACTGCCAGCTTCACACGCCGGCCAACGGGCCCTCCCGTTAAACCCAACCGCACCCAAGGGACTTGGGGGACAACCGAAACCCCAAGAAGCCAAGGGGGTCTGGGACCATCATGCGCCAAGCGAGGCTCGCCCTCCTGATCGCTCCCCTGCTGGCCGCCGTGCTCGCCGGCTGTACCGCCCCCACCACCGAGGACACGCCGGATCTCATCGGAACGTGCCCGTCATGGGTTGCCGCTCGAGACTCAGCTTCAATCGTGCAGAGCTTCTACCGCAACGAGAGCAGTGGTTTTGAAGTCAAACCCGACAAGACGGACGAGCTGCGCCCGCCGCACATGGAGTTCAACGGCCACCCCCTGGACCGCTACGAACTGATGTTCGAGGAACTCAACGCTGTTGACGCTCGCATCGAAGGACGCGCGTTTGCCGGCGACACGGACCGCCAACTGCTCATCCGCAGCTTCCGGTCCGGGGAATTCAACGAGCTGCTTCCCCTCATCCTGTTCGAGAACGAGCACGTGATGAACCTGACGTACTACGTCGACTTGGCCGCGTCCAAGGACGCGCCCCAGCCGGGCCCCATCCGGATGGAGTGGAAGGTGACCTACAACGTCGATGGCGACTCCGAGACCCCGACGGCGGCCGCGTTCAAGTACATCGTCCACTACTGGTACCGGGTGTGCGGCCAACCGTAGGGTGATCGCCAGGGGCCAAGGAGCTAATCCGATCAGTGATGGGCCTCGTCGCGGCCCTCAATGTTGTCGGTGACCACGACATCGCCGTTGCTGGAGGTCAGCTCGGCGTTGACCTGAACGATGCGGTCTTCGAAGCCGACGGTGCGAACGTGCCGGTGGCCGTCCACCTGCGGCTCCACATCTTCAACGTCCTCCAGTTCCACGATGACTTGGCCGTTGCTGGTGCTGGCGCGCACGTCGTAGCCATGGGATGTGGTTCCGTTGACGCCCAAGACGACGTCCCCGTTGCTGGTGGCCAAAGCGTAGCTCCCAGATTGGGTGCTGTTGATGACGGCCACGATGTTGCCGTTGCTGGACGCCGCGGCCACACGCTCGGCGACCCCGTGCAGGAAGACATCCCCATTGGTGGTCGATGCGCTTAGCGAGCCGACCATGACGACGGCGATCTCGACATCGCCGTTGCTGGAGTCAGCGGTAAAAGCCGGGCCCTTGAGGCCCTGAATCCAGATGTTGCCGTTCACCGTGGCCGTTCGCAGGTCATGCCCCGCCGAGGGCGGCACATAGACGGTGATGTGGGCGGATACTTGCTCGAAGAAGTCGTCATCCTGGTTCTCCGTCTCCACGATCGTGCTGAGGCGCAAGACGCCCGCCACCAATTCATCGTGGTGCTCCACGGTCATCCGGCCCAGGGCGGCTTCCGCCGATTGGGGCGTTAGGGCCCGTGCGTACAAGTCGATGACCACTTGGTAGTTGCCGTCCGGCGACGGTTGGAGAACGATGTCTGCGTTGTCGGCGGCGACCTCGATGCGGCTGAGGCTGGCGCCGCCGAAGTCGTTGCGAATCACGATGTCCTTGGTGGCTTCCCAGAAGGGCAGGGCCATGCGGACGTCGGCGGCGCTCTCGTCAACCGTGGGCTCACCGTGGCTGTCGGCCGATCCACTGCCGGCCGCGTAGGGATTGACGGCTTCCTGCACGGGCGCGTCGTCGTCCACGCAGCCGGCCAGGCCGGCTACCAGCAGGAATGTGAGCATCAAGGTGGGCTTCATACCCGTTCGACCGCCCCTGATGCTATTCCAACGTTTTGGCTCCCGCGTCGATTCACCATGGGCTTAGTCGAGCTCGATGAAGCCGTTGGACGCCAACGTGCTGAGGTATTGGCCCAGGCGCTGGGGCAAGTCGCCCTCCTGCGGGAACTGCGCTTGCAGCCGGACCAGGATTTCGTGCGCCGTGCGTTGGCCATCAATGAGCTGCCATACGGCACTGCCCAGGGGGTCAAGGCGAACCGTCAGATCCGGCTTGACCCTGAAGAGGCGTAGGAACGCGGTTCCCACGGCGCCGAACTTGCGCCGCCGCAATGCCACTCGCGCCTGCTCGTCGACGTGCCACTGGACGACGCCGTGCCGGGGCACACGGGACGCAGCGTCCTCGGCGATCACGACTGTTTCACCAGCACGGGCCGCATCACCACATAGGCGAGGCTGAGAACGATGTAGCCCAACAAGAGCAGGCCCGGCCAAACGAGGCTGGCGTCCGACAGATGCAGGGGAACGCTGACCGCTTCACCCGCCGGCGTTGTGCTGACGAAGTACGCCAGGATGCCGGCCACCAGGATGCCCACGAGCGCCTCGCCGGCAATCAGGCCACTTGAGAACAGAACGCCTGCCCGCAGGCCCTCGGTGGCGTGGCGTTCCCGGCTGGGACGGCGGTAGGCGCGAGCCAGACCCCACGCGAGCAAGCCGCCAACGAAGATCGGCGTGGAGAGCCCAACGGGGAGGTAGATGCCCACGGCCACCGGCATGACCGGCGTGCGGAAGCTGGAACCTCGGGCAGCCAAGAACTCGTCCAGGCCAATCAGGAAGACGGCAATGGCCGCTCCGATGGCCACCATGGTCGCCGGTAGGCCTCCGTTGAAGACGAAGTCGCTGACAGCTTGCATGAGGCCGGCTTGGGGGGCTGGCAGCTCCGCGCTGCCGATGGTATAGGCATCGTGCAGCAGTTGCAACACGGGGGCCATCACCAGGGCAGCGGCGGTGACGCCCACGACTTGCATGGTTTGTTGCCGGCGCGGCGTGCTTCCCAGCAGGTACCCGGCCTTCAGGTCCTGCATGTTGTCGGCTGCAATGGCGCCGGCTGAGGCAATCACGGCAGCCACCATGATCGTAGCCGCCGGGCCCACTCCGGGGTCAACGCCCATGAATTTGAGGCTGAAGGCGGCCGCCAGAACGGTCAGGATCGTGACGCCGCTGATCGGGTTGTTGGTGGAGCCCACCAGACCTGCCATGTAGCCTCCGACGGCGCTAAACAGGAAACCCGTCACCAGCATGATGAGTGCCATCACCGAAGCCACCAGCAGGGAGTCGGTGGCATACCAGTAGAGCCCAAACAGGGGGATCGTCAACAACCCGACACCCAGCATGGTGGCGCCCATGCCGAGCTCCTCCTGGGTGCGGGGAACCGCCTTGCCCGCTCCCTGGCGGGCGCTCCGGGCAGCTGCAAGGCCACCCGACACGGCGTCCACCAGTGGTCGGCGTAGCTTCAGCAGCGACCACAAGCCGCCGATCAGCATGGCGCCGACGCCCAGGTACCGGATTCGGGTGCTCCACAGCAAGCCCGCCGCCGAGATCGGGGATTCGATGGAGGTGAAGTCAACTTCTTGTCCGCCGCTGACCACCGTGGTCGAGTCGGCGTACAGGGAGTACAAGGGAATTCCCACCAGCCAGCCCGTGACGCCGCCAAGGAAAACCAGGACCGCAATGCGCAAACCGATGATGTAGCCCACGCCCACCAGGGCCGGGCTCAAGTCCATCCCGAAGGCAACGATGCCCCGGTCGCGCAGGCGCGTCGCCGCATCCGCCGTGCTGGCCCAAAGATCCATGCCGGACTGCATGAACTTGTACACCAAGCCCAGCAGCGCCCCCGTGATCAACGCCCCGATGCCCGCGCCGGCCTTGCTGTGCTGCTGGCGTGCCGGATCGTCGTCGGCCAGGCTGTCGCCGGCGTCGCCCGCCTTGAGAACCTCGCTCGTTGCGATGCCTTCGGGAAACAGCAGTTGGGCTTCGACGATGAGGGCGCGGCGCAGCGGCACCGTGAACAAAACGCCCAAGATACCGCCGGTTAGCGCAATCAGCGTCGTTTCAACGTAGCTGACCTCGGTCCAGTAACCGAGCAGCAAGAGTGCAGGAATGGTGAAGAGAACGCCCGCCGCCAGCGATTCACCCGCCGACGCTCCCGTCTGGACCATGTTGTTTTCCAGGACGTTGCGGTTGCGAAACAGCCGCAGAACACCCATGGAAATGACGGCCGCCGGAATGGACGCCGACACGGTCAGGCCGACGCGCAGACCCAGGTACATGTTGGCGGCGCCCAAGATCATGGACAGAACCACGCCGAGCAACACGGCCTTCAGCGTCAATTCAGGTAGTGTGCGCTTTGGGTCGATGTAAGGGACAAAACCCCCGTCGCTCCCGCCGGACTGACCAACCACGCCCCCGCCACCTGGGCTCGGCGCTTAACCAGTTCGCCGGACAGGACAGCCGCGTGGCAGGCCACAATCGTCTTGTTGATCCCGCAGATGCCCCGTTCATGCGCGCCTGGTTTCCGGTTGCCTTGATGATCGCCCTTGCTGCGGGCTGCGTGGACGAGCCGACGAGCAGGGAAGTGCAGGAAGTGGCTGCCGGCGCCGACACCGTTGGCCAACAGGCGCTCCCCGAAGACATCGACCACGAGGAACAGGTGCTGGCGACCGTGGGGTACAGTCGATCCTTCGAGTTCGAACTGGAGCACAACGCAACCCTGGATGCGGTTCTCAGGTGGAACCTGGCCGCCCACGACTTCGACTTGTACCTGTACCGCGGCGACACTGCAGTGGCCTGGTCCATCGGAATGACGTCCGTTGAGGAAATTATCACGGAACGACTCACTCCGGGGTCCTACTCGCTCGTGATCAACGTGTTCTCGCGGGTCATCACCACGGACACGTACCACCTCCAGGCAACGTTCACCCCGGCCTGAACCCGCCGCCGCGCCAACCGGCCCCCCGCCGGGTCAACCTGGCCCGACCAGGGAGCCCCGCTTGGGCAGTTTATGCCCGACGCCTCAGCACGGCGCCTGTCAGCAATGCCGTGGCAAACAACACGATGGATGGCCCGGGCACGTCGAAGCCCTTGCGCGACTCAGCATGGATTCTCGAAGACTGATCCTCGTGGTCGCCCTCCACGTCCACGATCACCACGTAGCGCAGCAGGCTCCGCGTGGCATCCTCGCCCTTGGTTGAAACATCAAGGACGATGTCGGCACGCTCGGCGTCACGAGCATCTTCCGGCACTTCCACGGCCACGCGAACAATGGCGTCGCCGCCGGGGGCCACTTCCACGCTCGACGAACTGATCAGGCGGGCCCACGCCGCGCCGGCTACGCGCGGAGCAACGTTGTAAGTCGCCGTCGCACTGCCACTGTTTTCGAGGCGAGTCTCGAACATCCAGGCCTCGCCAGGGTTGACGCGAGCCTCCCGATCCCCGAGGGGCATCAGGCTTGCGGCACCCAGCGCGGCGAAGGCGCCGTCGACGGGGTCGCTGTATTCGTTGAGGGGAAGATCCACGTAGCTCCCCGGCAGTAGCCAGGGTGGGAAGCCCGTGGTTGGGCCCTCTGCGTCGGCCAGTGTCAACTGCAGCGCCAAGTCCGTCCGCGCCACTTCGGCCGTCAAGCGCGAGACTTGGGGCGCGATCGTTGCGTTGGTTGATGTGAGCGAAACGCTGCGTCCCATCCTCATAACGGTACACGTGCCCGTAAACCGTGGATGCCTGCGCCGGGGGGCGATTGATTCCGATCTCGTAGGACTCGTCGGCGTGACGAAGATGGAAGCCGCACACAAAGCGGCCGGTTTTCATCTAGAATTCGCGGTTCATCAATGGTAAGATTTGTTCGATGATTCTGGTTCGCCAACAGAAGTATCGGGGCCTTCCGTCAATTGCTTCCAGTTTCCCGCATCCATCGAATTAGCCTCTTATAGGTCACCAGCCGCTGTTGGGTCGTGGGCACCAGGGGCCCGGCGACCGGCTTGGCCGGCGCGGGACCACGCCGGCTGGTGGAAACTGAACATGAAGAACCAACTTACAACCAAGGACATCGAACGCCTGGAGAACACGAGTTTCGTGGCCGCCTTTGCGGGGGCCGGCGATGATCTGTCCGATCTGGATGGCCTAGGTGAGGGTCGGAATTTCCTCGAGCAGGACCAGACGATTCTGGACTGCATTCTGAGGCTTCCGGGCCCGTATGGCACGATCGCGGTTTGCATCG
>JBFJVP010000184.1:0-6397 GCA_041624075.1 Thermoplasmatota archaeon
GGCGCCGTCAACAGCGACTGCCAGTTCACCGACGACGGCCGCTACCTGGTTGTCGCCACGTACGCAGGCGCTGCCAACCCCTTGTCGCCGTACGCGCCACCGCCCATCGGTGACGCCGGCAGCAATGGCGTGAGCGTCTACAACGTCACCGACCCCAGCAATCCGGTGTTCCTGTTCCACGACAACCAAGGTGCCGGCATGTCCTGCACGGGCTGCGCGTACCACAACGTGTTCACTGCCAAGGTGCACGGCGAGAATTACATCTTCCAGACCTACACCGGCAACGTCCTGAAGATCAAGCAGGACGAAACCGGCCTCGAGATGGTCAGCAAGCTGGACCACTCCGACCACGACTTCTGGGTCGGCCAGCACCCCATTACCGGCGAATGGGTGGTCGTCACGGGTGCCAACTACGGCACCGCGGTTTTCAGCTTCGAAGACCCGGAGAACCCCGAGTTGCTCGGCGTCTGGGAAGGCGACCGGGACAACCGCTTTGCCGGCTGGCACCGCCAGTGGCCCCTGGAGAACACGGTGGAGGGGCGCGCCTACATGGTCGTGGGCGGCGAGGAGTGTAGCAACGGAGACAGTTTGCCCTACCAGGTGCTCGACTGGACTGACCCCATCGACATGCAGATGACCGGCACATGGTGGATCCCGGGCAAGCCCGCCAACCCCCGCGCAGCCGAGCCTCACCTGTGCGAGATGAACAGCCACGAGTTCGAGGTTTGGGACGGCTACGTTGCCACGGGCAACTACCATGCTGGCATCTGGCTCTTCGACGTTGGCAGCCCCGAGCGGGCCCGGGAGCCCGCGACCATCGGCTACTACCTGCCCTCGGAGAATCCGCAGCTCCACGGCGGCACCCTCAACGCGCCGTTTGTCTGGAGCCCCAACGTGTGGGGTGCCTACTTCGACGAGCGCGGCTACGTGTTGGCGGCTGACTGGTACAGTGGCCTGTACGTGCTCAGCTTCGGCGCCACGCTCACCGAATAGGCTGGCGCATTGCGCACCACCTGCCCTCGATCCTTCTCCATCCCCGCCATCCTGCTCCATCAAGTACTGCAACCGCCAGTGACAGGCATGCACCGCGCGCTCACCGCCGGGGTCGTTGTGCTTGCGCTCGCCGGGTGCTCGGCGCCAGCGGCCGACGGCGGCGTGTCGGGCACCGTGTGGTACGGGCCTGTGTGCCCTGTCGCCCGCGATCCTCCAGACCCAGACTGCGCTGATCGGCCCTACGAGGTAGACTTGCTTCTCGCCAAGGCCAACGCAGAGGCCGTGGTGCGGCGCTTCTCCTCCGAGGCCGACGGAACCTTTTCCGTTGCCGCGCCCGCAGGCGAATACACGATTCGCAACGACGGCCAGCAACCGCCTTCCTGTTGGGCCGGCCCGTTCACGCTCACGGCCGGCGCCTGGATCCGCGTCGACGTTCACTGCGATTCGGGAATCCGCTAGCCAGGCGGCATGCAGCCACGGGGTTCCGCACGGGCGCGGCTCAAGAAGCGGCCCGCTGTGGCCGGCTCGATGAAGTTCGCATCCAGCGCCATCGCCATCATGCTCGCAGCCACGTCGGTGGCCCTCCTGACACCTCCCGCGGCGGCGGAGTGCGCCGTCGACTGCATCGAGGACTGCCACGTCACCGTCAAGGCGTTCCAGGCCGGCGCCGGCTGCACGCTCTTCCACCAGCGCTACGAGGAATGGACCCCCTGCGTGCTTGAGTGCGGTCCGATCGTGCTGCGCTGCCACGCCTACGACGACGGCAAGGAGCCCGACTGCCAAGTCTCGTCCCTTGACGCCCTCCTGCAGCCCCGCTGCCAGCAAGTGTTCGTTGGCCCCGACATCGACCAGGGACTGTGCTACGATCTTGGCCGCGACACCTGCCAAGTCTGGTGGTACGACACGTACGGGACCGGTGGCGGCGACCGCTGCCTGACGTGATTTGATTTTTGGGTCCCAAGCACGGGCGCCATGGGTCCGGCCAGGGCCGCTGCCGGCATGGTCAAGTCCACTGAGCCACTGATACCACTACAAATGGCGGTCGATGTCGTTGAAATCGCCCTCGATTTCATCGCGGCCTATGGTCTGATCGCCATGTTCATCCTGCTCGTTCTCGACGGGGCCCTCCTGTTGCCGGTTTTCCCAGGAGAGATCGTGCTGATCATGGCGGTTGCCGCGTACGCCCACGATCCTGCCGGGTTGATGATGCTGATCGTGCTGACCACGGCGGCGGGCCTGACGGGCAGCCTCCTCTTGTACGGCGTGACGCGGGGCGGCGGCCGCCGCCTGGTCGAGCGCTACCCCAAGTTCTTCATGATGCCACGCCGGCGCCGGGAACGCCTTGAGCGCTTGTTTCAACGGCCGGCCGGCCAGAGCCTGGTCTTGTTTCTTCGCCTGGTCCCCCTGACGCGCATCCTGGTCAACATCCCGGCGGGGCTGGCGCGCATGCCGCTGCTTCGCTTCACGATCCTGTCCACCATCGGGTTGGCTGCCTACCACGCCGGCTTCCTGTGGCTCACGTACGAGGCGAACCGACCGGGAAGCACCATCGCCACGCAAAAGGAGCAGCTGCAGGACGCCTACGCCAGCCCGGCATGGGAGTTCATGCAAACCAATTCGATCATCACGGGGGCGGCCGTGCTGGCCGTTGGCGCTGTGCTGTCCGTCCGCGCTTCCATCCGCATGTACCGCGCCAACCCGGAGGAAGCTTCGGGCTCCCTGTTTGGTACCGTTTCGGTCACCGTTCTCTTCTGGGGCGGCATCGTTCTGGCGGTGGCGACTTACGTTGATCCGCAGGCGTTGTTTGGCATGGCCGCCCTGGGTGGGGTGGATGTGCAGGCCACGGCCGCGCGCCTTGGCCTGGGGCCCATAGAAGCGCTGTTGTGGCTGGCGGCAGGGTCCACCACACTGGGGCTCTTGCTCGCCCGGATGCGGCGCAGCGCCAAGGAGCGTTACAAGCGCCGCGTGTGGTCCCAGCGGGTCTTGGCGCGGGTTCGGGAACGGGACGAACAGCGGCGCGCGGGCCCGCCGACGGAACCCGTGGATGAGGCGACGGCGGCGTGGGAATTGCCGCCCCGCGCAACCCTGTTCTCGCTGGAGCACGAAAGTACGGTGGAGTCGCGCACTGCAAACATCGAAGCGGCCGACGAGCCCGAACACGAGTGGCACCGCCTCCCGGACGAGGCACCTCACCCGGATGATGTGGTCCAGGATCCCGAGGATGTCGTGGCCTGGCTGCGGGCACGCGATGCGGCCCAACCGCGAGGCGAGCCATCGCCTGACGATCGCGACGCGCCTGTTCGCTCTGAGCTCCCAGACGCACCCGGCGAACCGGACGAATCGCCGAGCAGAGGCGAAGAGGATCGGGAAGAGGGCCCCGCTGCGCGGAAAGGGAACGCCGGCGACGAGGGCGACGACTCGCCACCGTGACCCCGGCAGCGCCACCCAGCACGCGCACAAGCCTTTAGCCGGGGACGCAGCTCCATTGGCTGGTGGTCGGTATCAGTCGAAGGAAAAGTGGCAATCTTCGAATTCATTTCTTAATCCTCGGGGCCGTGGCCCTGCTTGCCAGCCCGGCGACCAGCATCCTGCACACCCAACGCCTGGCGCCATCGGGCGGCGGAGCCAACTACTTCGGCACCGACATCGCCATCGACGGCGACCGCGCCATCATCGGTGCCCAAGGCTGGGGCGGCAGTGGAGCGGCGTACATCTACGATCGGGGCGACGCTGGCATCTGGGCGCAGCGCGCCCGCCTGGTAGCCTCCGATCCCGCCCGGCTCGACTGGTTCGGTTCCGCCGTGGACGTTTCCGGCGACTTGGCATTAGTGGGAGCCTTCAACCACGACGACGCAGGCACTGACAGCGGCGCCGCGTACGTGTTCGAACGAAGCATTGGCTGGCAGCAAGTGCAGAAACTGGTGCCGTCGGACCTCCACCCCCATGCGCGCTTTGGCTCCGAAGTCCTGCTGGACGGCGACTCCCTCTTGGTTGGCGCCGCTCACCACGACGGCGGCGCATACACCTCGGGCAAGGTGTACCAGTTCAATCGCGATGCCTCGGGCACCTGGGTGGAGACCGCGCAGTTGCTACCCCCCGACCCGGCAGCCTACCTGCGCTTTGGATTCAACCTCGAGATCGAGGGAGACCGCCTGTTCGTCGCGGCACCCGGCGGCGGCAACGCGGCCATCTCTGGCACATACGTGTTTGAGCGCAGCGGCGCCTCATGGGTGTTTTCCACCAAGATCACCCCGGCCAGCCTCGGATTGACCGGCCACCTGGGGGGTACCCTGGCCGCCGACGGGGACCGCCTCGTGATTGGCGGCGCCGGGCCGGCGCAGGCCACCCTGGGGACGGCCGAGTCCGTCGCGGTTGTGCGTGCCAACGGCACGGGATGGCAATTGGAGGCCTTGCTAAGAGCGCCCATCGGCCAGGGCGGCGACCTCTTCGGGTGGGGCTTGGGAATGGACGCCGACATCATCGTGGTTGGCGCCCCGGGCCGTGGCGTGTTGGGCAATTCGTACGACGGTGCAACGTTCTGGTATGTGCACGACGGCGATGCGTGGAGCCATGGCACGCCAGTGGTGCCCTACGACAAGAGCCCAACCGAGTACAATCCATTCAACCTGGAACCCCTTGACATGTATGGTTCCAGTATCGCCATGGAAGACGGCGTCGCCCTGATCGGGGCTCCCACGGATCGCAACTACGCCGGCAGCACCTACGCGTACAACCTGGGCAGTTGCCCGCCCGCGCTGCCGTGCTGAAGGCCCCAAACAATCGGCGCCCATGGGGGCCAGTCTTTTGACGCTCCGCCAACTGGCCTGCCTGCCATGTCTTGGTGGAGACGGCCCTTGGGCTTGCTGGCCATCGTCATTCTGATGGCGCCCGTGCAGGGCCAGGCAGACGACGGTGCCGTTTCCCAACGGGCCGCTTTGGCCACGGACGTGGCCCCCCAAGTTGGCCTGGACTTCGTCCACTCGGACTTCTACGCGGGCGTGGGCAAGGGTCGTTTCGCCTTTTACGAGGCCACGGCGGGGGGCGTGTGCTGGGGTGATTACGACAACGACGGCCACCCCGATGCGTTGTTCACGGACTTTCCCGGCCCGGAGCATTCCGGGTCCACGCGCCTGTACCGCAACCTTGGACCAGACGCCAACTACTCGTTTGTCGACGTGACCAGCGAGCTTGGCGTGGGCGTGCAGGGAGTCGGCCAGGGCTGTGCGTGGGGCGACTACGACAACGACGGGTGGCTGGATCTGTACCTCACCTTCGTTGTAACCCCGTTTAGCCCGCAGCCCAATGTTCTGCTGCGCAACCTTGCGGGCAAGGGCTTCGAGGACGTGAGCGAGCGGGCCGGCGTCACCGGCCCATCCCGGGGGTCCAGCCAGCCGTGTGGGCCGACCATCAGTGTGGAAGAAGCGGGCCGAGGCTCTGAGGACTTGGAACGGTGCTGGAGCACGGGAGCCGCCTGGCTGGACTACGACAACGACGGCGATCTGGATCTCTATGTGGCCCAGTACGCTCGCTTCCCCGCCGGTAGCTGCATCATGGAATACGGCGGCATTCCCATCTTCTGCCAAGGGCAACCCAATCGACTCTACCGTAACGACGGCGGCGTCTTCACCGACGTGGCAAGCTTTGCCGGCGTGGCGGACAACGGCCAAAGCACGGGCGGCCGAAGCCTCGCCGTCCTGGCGACCGATGTCAACGGGGATGGCTGGGTCGACATCTATGTGGCCAACGACAT
Source organism: Thermoplasmatota archaeon (assembly GCA_041624075.1). Lineage (GTDB taxonomy): Archaea > Thermoplasmatota > E2 > JACPAO01 > JAHFTW01 > JBFJVP01. Next base: position 5,744 of record JBFJVP010000184.1, read on the forward strand.
GGACGCCAACGCCCTCTACCTCAATGGCCGCGACGGAACCTTCGAAAACGTCGCCTCGGCGTGGGGTTTGGACAACCACGGCCAGCGCAGCGACGGCACCATGGGCCACCGGGCCGGCATGGGCGTGGAGGTGGATGACTTGGACGGCGACGGCCGCCTGGACTTTTTGTCAACCCACCTGCGCGGGGAGTACGATGCGCTCTACATGGGCCAGGGCGGCAGTTGGGTCGATCGTTCCGAGGCCATGGGGCTAGAACCAGTGGCCGAGGATGCGAGCCGTTGGGGCGGCGCATTCGTTGACGTGGACGTGGATGGCGACAAGGACCTCATCGTCGTCGCAGGGGGCCAGGTTCCGGCGGACCGGGGCCCGGCCCACCTGCTGGTCCAGCAGGGCGGCACCCTCGTGTACCAAGACAATTCCTGGCCGTACGCACAGGAAGGCCGAGCCAACTATCGGGGCGTGGCGCTGGCGGACTACAACGATGATGGGGCGCCCGACGTGCTGCTTGGCGTGTTGCCGAATTGGGAGGGCTTGCCGGCCAGCGCCCGGCTGCTGTCTTTTGCAGCCCCCCAACCCACAGCCAACTGGTTGCATGTTCACTTGGAAGGCACGGATTCTAACCGGGATGCCATGGGCGCCATCGTCACTGTGCA
>JBFJVP010000185.1:0-6267 GCA_041624075.1 Thermoplasmatota archaeon
CAAGCGCGTTCGCGCAACCATGACCGCCGAGGCCATGGCAAGCCCGCCGGCTGCCGGGGCCCCGCGGATCAAGGGCCCGTGACCCTCCACCCAGAAGAGGACGGCCGCAAGGACACCAACCAGAGCCAAAAGTGTGGCCGTGGCAGGAGCCGCCACGCGCTGAATGCGCAACTCAAGATCGAAGACCTCGCGGCGCGCCAACGCCAGCACCAGAACGGCCGCCGCTGCGGTGCGCCAGATCCCGAGTCCGTAGAAGTCGAAACCGGACAGCATGACGGCATGCTCGATCGAGGCCGCCATCATCGGTGCCAGCAGGGCAGCCAGGAGGCGCACGTCCACGGGCTCCATGCCCAGCGGTCGCAGCAAGAGTCGGCCGGCAACGCCCAATTGGGCCAAAACGCCGAGGCCCAAGAGCGAAGCCTGGGCAATCATGGTCCAACTCGGGGCAGCAATCAGGCTCTGGCCGGAAGCGAAGTACAAGAAACTCCGCGTTGCCTCGTAGCCGACGTACAAACCCAAGGACATCAGGATGGCGCGCGAATCGCGGCGGGGGGAGCCCGGCGGCGAGGCAGCGTACCGAAGAGCCGCCAGGACCAGGCCACCATAGACAAGAAGCTTGAACGGTGCAACGTAGAGTGGCAGGGACGCCGGCCCCAAAACGACCAAGAGACCGCCGTTGACGTTTGTCGCGTCCTGCAGGATCCACTCCGGCCGCCATAGTCGAACGACGGCACCAGCCAGAGCCACCACGATGCTTAGGGCCGTGATGATCCCCGTGAGACGACCCCGCTGCAGCAGGGCAATGAAACGGCCAAGGAAGAGAATCATCAACGGGTAGATGCTGTGCAGCCCCAAGACGCTGAACCGGACGGCCCACAACGGCTTCCCGGTTGCATCAGCCAAGTTCGCTACGAGGACTTGGGCACCCCAGGCAATCGAGAACAACGCGAAGAACACGGTTTCCCGACCGCGGGGGCGCAGACCCAGCAGGATAGCCCCCAGAACGATCAGCGGAATCCCCGATAGCAGGGTTAGCGTGAAATCAACGGCTAACGACAAGGGTACCCCCTACGCGTCAGCCAGCCCTTCGGCTGCCAAGTAATACGAGACCGGGTCAGCGAACTGAACCGCCATGACGGCCCTCAAGTCGCCCAACAGGATCGTGAGGATCTGGCGGGGAACATGGTACGGGTCGCCTGGGTCCGTCGCAACAGCCCAAAGAGCTTCCTCGGTGGTCTGGGTTTGCTCCTGGGCGTCGTCCCGGCAAGATGGTTTGCAGACGCCCGAGAAGTACACATCCTGACGGACATCGAACGACTGGGGACCCCAGCGGGAATCGTACTGCAACGAAACAGCCACCGCGTAGGTGCCGGGTGCAGGGTCATCGATGAAGAGTTCCGCCGACCCGGCATAGGCGCGAGCGCCGCCCTGGAAGGTGTCACAGGGCCGCCAAATGGAAACCCGCAGATCCGGGAACCCGGCCTCTGCCAGGGTTGAGGGCTCAAAGAGCGAGACGTGGATGCGGTCCGGTGCGGGGTCCGGCACATGTAGGAGGTACACGTCCACGTTGTCCTCCGGTGGCACCAAGCGCCCCTTGATGAAGCCCTGATCCAGTTCCAGCGACCGCGTGGCCGCCCAGCACCGATCTTCGGCGTCGCCGGGCTCGCCGCCGTCCGCCTGGCATGGGCCTCCGAGCATCGAAAGGGTGTCTGCGGACGCGTAGTCCAAATCCTGGCACGTCGAGCCGAGCCTGTCCCCCGCCTGCCCCGGCATGGCTGCCATCAGCAACAGGGCCGTGACCAGCACAGTCGGGATTGCTCGCAAAAGGCCCAAGGGCCGGGTCTTGGTGTTCATCTCCTACCACCTAACCCCTTTGCCGGCATCGGCAGGATGCGTACAAAGAGGAACGTAAGTTAGGAGGGCACACCAGCAGATTGATCTGTCGGTTGCTCAGATTCGTGGCGCGCCAGTTCGGAAGAGGCTGCTTCGCGCAGCCGCTCGCGCATCTCGGCGGCCGATTGGAACCGATCGCGGGGATCTTTGGCCAGGGCCCGGCGCAACAGCGATTCAACCCACGGCGGGAACCCGGCCAACGCCAACTGGGGCGGGCTCTCCAGGATCAGTTGTCGCACCTGGAAGTCATCGCGGCCCGCGATGCGGAGGTAGAAGCGCCCGGTGAGCAGCTGGTAGAACACAACGCCCACGGCGTAGAGATCGCTGCGCGCATCAACGTCCCGGCCACGCACCTGCTCCGGGCTCATGTACAGAAGCGTGCCCAGGGCACCGCCCTCCAGGCCAGTGGCATCCGGCCGCGATTCACGCGCCACGCCAAAATCGGCCAGCTTAACGGCACCGCCCTTGGTAAGGAGGATGTTTTCGGGCTTGATGTCCCGGTGGACCACGTCCTTTGCATGGGCAGCTTCCAGCCCCGCCAGGATCTGGTCAAGCAAGAACGCCGCTTGGTACAAATCCAGACGCTTGCGGCGCAGCAAACCATGAAGGTTGCCGCCGTCGGCATACTCCATGACAATGAACGCCTCCTGGACGCCCTCCGTCATGTCATAGATACTGATGATGTTGGGGTGCTGAATGCTTCCGGCGATCCGCGCTTCACGCATGAGCAGCTTGGCGGCCCGGCCGCCAAACACGACCGTGCCGACGGCCTTGACCACCACTTCACGGCCCAGCGTTTCATCATGAGCAAGGTAGGCACGACCGTGTGCACCCTCGCCCAACAGGCGCTCCACACGGTAACGATCCAGCAGCATGGCACCAGGTCCAGCCCGGGGGCCACCCTCATCGGGCGTTTGGTCGCGGCGACCCATGGTTTGTCGAACCATGTACTCGATGACAGCATGCTCCCGATCACTGATTCCCAGGCTCCTGCGAAGCCGTCGGAGTTCTCCGGCGTCCGTCGGCTGGCGGCTAGCCAGCGTCTGCTCCAGCGTGCCGCGGTATACCTCGAGCTTGCGCTGGTAAAGGAATTCGGTCTCTTCGCGGGTGGCCGGGAAGAACGCCTGCCCCAGCCGAGGCCCAGCCAACAAGCTCACACCCGCCAATGCGGCGCCTCCCGCCACCGGGTACACGGGCGCCCAGCCACCCCAGGCAACGGCGACGATCACCGCCACCACGATGCCCGCGACCACCAATAGGCTGGCCAGCACAGGCGACGCCAATCGCGACAACCGCACTTCAAGATCGAACAGGTTGTGCCGCGCCAAGGTATACGTTAGTACCGCCACGCTCACCGTGCGCGTGGCAGCCAGCAGCAACATGCTACCGGAGCCATCATACCAGTATTCCCCCGCCGCCAAGGCCGGGGGCAACACGAAGGCGCACAGCAAGCCAAGGTCCACGTTCTCAGGGCGCGCCGGCCAGAAGACCAGGTGCAAGGCCAGCGCTGCCAGCAGCAGCTGGCCCGCGGAGAACAGCAACACGCGGGTTGTCGTGGCCGCAGATGTGCTGCCGATGGATTCCGGTAGATCGAGGAATGTGAGAAGGCTGTTTGTGGTGGAATAGCCCAAGAAAATGACGAAGGCCAATAGCAGGCCACGCGCCTGGTGCCTCTTCGAGCCCACCGGTGATCGCCGGTAATGAACGTACAACGCCACCAGGCTCATGTAGTAGACAACAAACAGGGGCAGGTTGACGAGTGGGAACTCCAGGGGCCCGAAAGACACCATGAAGGTGCCTCCTTCCGTGTAGCCCGTGCCAGCCAGGATCAGGCGCGGCGCCACCAGCATGGTCGCTATGGAACAGATGGCTGCCACAGTCGCCACGACCAGCACGGGAGACCAGCGCCGGCGCTGCAACGCCGTTACGAACAGCGCCAGCAGAACCCCCAGCAGCGGGACCAGCAAGAAATTGATCGTCCACCCAAGCTTGCCCAACAATGCCGAATTAGTGAGCCAACCGACCTGCACGGATGCTGACTGAAGCCCCCAAACCACTGCAAACGAGCCGAAGTACACTTGTTCCCTGCGCGCCGGACGCAACGCCAACAACAGTCCACCTAGCACAATGAGCGGGACGCCCGCCATGATGGCAAATGCGGCTTGGTAGTCAGGGGACATGGACAGGTCACTCAGGCGAGATCAGGAGGTTTCAGCAACGAGGCTGTAGTGAACCAGTTGAGGATTGAACGTGGCGCCATCCTGTTGATCAGGAGTCGTCAACCATTCAATGATGGCATCGGCAATGTGGCGGCACTCGGTGTAGCTCGGGCGAGGAGGCACATCCGTGCTCAGGCACGCAACCGCCTGCGCGATGACGCCGCTAATGAACGTGGCTGTGACCCCGAAATAGCACAGGGCTGAGGGGACCGGCTGGAAAACCTGAATCCCCCAAGTGCAGTCACTCACCCCCGTGCTCAAGCCGCAATACGGCTGGCACATGAAGGGAACACTTGCGCTCGCCGTCACATGGGTGACCGACCCATCCGTGCCGCCGCCGGTCGCCGGCGCCGCCCATGCCGTTGGCTGGGCCGCAGCCTCAACGCCGTAAACGATGCGAACGCCCACATCGTACGTGCCAGGAGGGATGTTCTCCAAGACGACGGATTGGTTGTTGGTCGGCAAACCTGGGAAGTACGCCGTACTCTGGTACGACGAGAACTCACCCACGCTTTGGCCACAGGCCCCGTCGTCAACGGCGCGAACCTCGAGTTGGAGACCAATGCCCGGCATGGTGGCAGGCACGTGAGGCTCTTCCAGTTTCACGGTTGTGGTGCCCTTGCCCAGCGTGAGCGTGTAGTGATCCTCCTCATCATCGACGGGGACCAGCAGGCCGGTGCGTGGACTGCCCGTGGGAACCGGCCGATCGCTGGCCCCGCACTGATCCGGCGCATCGCCTGCCTGGCCGCCATCCTGGAACTGGTAGCGGCAGCCCCAGGACTGCAGGGGACCCAGGGAAACGTCATTGCAGCGTTCGCCCAGTTCATCCTCCACCAGACTGGCTTGCACGGGCAGCAGAGCCACCAAGATTAGGGTTAAAGCGAACACAGATCGCACGAGCACCACCTTCAAAGCCCGCAGCCCGCCCATAGGCGTGACTTCGGGCACGGATTGTGAGATAGCTGATGGAGCTTATAGAAGCAAGTGCCAGCGGGCGGCCTGCACACGCAGGTCCGGGCCTGCATCGATCCCAAAAGCTTCCCCGCGCAGGGAAAAACCTGCGCCAGCAGTGCCACACCTTCTACGCATTCATATCCGACTGCCAAGATGGTGTGCTTGTCTTCCGGTTGAAGGCCTTGCGCCTGGGCCGGACGATCAACCAGCAGCAAATCGGCCCAGGGATCCCCCATATCCTTGGGCCCCCTCTGGGTTTCCAGCCACGGTGGTGGTAGGACCCTTGGACATCGTGTCCGGGGAGGTTTGACAGGCGGGGTCGTTGGACCGCATCCCCGCCTGTCAAACCCATATCCCCTGAATTTTTGATCAAACCGACAGCTTGCTGAGGATTTCTTCTTGCATAGCCTTGGCTTGGGCAGGCTCAATGTTCAACTTGCGCTGCAACCGCACCAGGACGCTGCGCTCCTGGGAGGTCACGCGGCCGTCCCACAGGATCCCCTCCAAGGCTGCCCGGTAGACTTCTTCGCGGCGCGCAGCAAGGTGTTCGGGTGCCTGCACTCCGGGGAGCAAGCGGTCCGCGAAGCGCTCGGCGGCGTGCTGCAAGGGCCGTAAGGCGAGGGTGATGACGCCTGCGGCCATGATGCCAAGCGCCGGCCCGGGGACGGGAATGTACTGTTCCAACAACTCACTGGCGGCGAAGAACGCCGCCGCGAACACCGATGCGACCGTGCCGTGGCGCACCGTCCAGCGCAAGCGCAAGTCGATGTCGAAGAGCTGGTAGCGGGCCAGCGTGTAGACGATGATGGCGACGCTTAGCAAGCGCCACAAGCCAACGGTGTCCAGGTACCAGCCTTGGCTTCTGAGCAGCAATTCCACGATGGCAACCGATGCGGGCCCCGCAAGCGCAGCGACCAACAATCCGTCCAGGGAGCGTTGACGCTGAATCAGGGATTGACCCAGAACAACGAGGATGAATGCCAACCCCAAGCCGTAGGCAGCAACCAAGCCCCCTTGCACCGCAGGCGCCAAGTTGGCCACGAAGTACCGTCGTTTCAAAGACATCTGTGACGAGATTGACGGGGTGCGCGAAATGGCCGCCAGCAACGACCCCGATGAGCGCGAGCTGGCAGAAGCTGAGTTGCCGGAACTTTTGACTAAGCGCGAAGCGCATTGGAACGATCTGCTGGACATGACGATC
>JBFJVP010000186.1:0-6238 GCA_041624075.1 Thermoplasmatota archaeon
CCACTCCCCTTGCACCCGGTACACGCTGGTAGCCCGCATGACCAGGCGGTCCATGCCGAGCACCGCCGGGACGCCCAGCAGCACCGACCACGCGAAGGCCAAGGCGTAGGCGCCGTAGCTCTCGGCACCCAGCAGGCGAGCCAAGACAAGGCCGATGAGAAACACGAAGCCCGCGTTGGCCACCTTGAGCAGCAGGGAACCGGCAGCCCCGACCGCCAAGCCTCGCTCCGTCGCGTCTGATGGGCGCAGGCCCCGCAGTGCGCGCACGACCCGCTTCACGCCCCCTCCGTATCGTTGCCCTGGAAGAGGAGAACCAAGAAGACCAGGCCCACCAGGAGGAACAGAAGCGTTACGCCGCGCAGCTGCCGGGCCACGGGGGAGACCTCCTGCCCAATGATGCCCACCACCAGGACAAGGCCCAGCGCCGCCGTCAACCACCTCGTTAAGCGCGGGTCCCGCAGCGTTTGCAGGCTGGCGACGGCGGCCATGGCGGCCCCCACGGCGGCAGCGCCCACGATCAGGAGCACGTACAACAGCATCAGCGCCTCGCCTCCTCAAGGGGCACGACTTCCCACATGGAGGTTCGCTTCATGCCGGAGACGGACTTGATCGTGTAATCGTGCTCGGCGAGGTGCCCGCGCAGGGCTTCAGGCCCCAGGCGGTTGTTTTGGATCATGTAAACCGGCAACCCCGCGTCTTCCAACCGCGCCGCCGATTCGGCGGTGATGCGGGCGATGTCGTCCGGGTCCATCCGCTGCAGGGGGATCACGTCGCGGTGGGGGAAGATGGCCTTGTCCTTGTTGTCGGTGATGACCACGGCGTTGGCGGGGGTGTGGGCAAAGACGTCCTCCGCCAATTTGGCCAGATCTTCTTGCTCCTTTCCCACCACCTTCAAGTCGTCCGCTGTAACGGTGACGGCCGACACAGCGAAGGCCAGCACCAGCAGGATGGAGCCGAGCCGGTACAGGTTGGCCCGCCCCACGGGAAGGATGTGGGTCGCCAGGTACGCAACGGCTGGCATGGCCAACATGTACAAGGCCAGGAAGTAGCGGATCATGGAGCGCTCCAGCGCCGATCCAAAGGAAATGATGCCCGTGCGGCCGCCGGGTGGCACCGTGAAGTACATCCAGCTAAACGCCAGCAAGCCTCCCACCACAGAGAACAGGTACAGCCAGATTTCGGGGCGCTCACGCATCCGGCCCCAGTTGGCCCGCGCCACCAGAATGGGCGCGATCACCATCAGGACAAACAGTGGAAACGCCTCGATGAGGTCCTGGGCGTTCTCAGGAATGTATTGCAGGAAGAAGGTGCTCTGCTTGGTCTCCAGCGGCGGCGACGTGCCTTCCCATTCGTGGCCGACGTGTTGGCCCGTGCGCAGCGGCCCACCGTACAGGCGCCAATTCGTGAGGGCGAATTGCAGCAGCGGCGTTGCGCCCAGGCCGGCTGCCGCGACGAGGGGGAACAACCGGGCCCGCCGCCACAGGGCTGCGAGGGTTGCAACGGCCGCCGGGCCCAGATAGATGGCGGAGTCCGGCCGGATGGTAAGGCCACCTGCAAACAGGCCCACCGCCAAGCCAGCCAAGGGGTACGTGCGCTCCGGCTGGCGAACGAAGAGAAACAGGAACGCGTAGCCGCCGGCGATCATGGAGGCCGACAGCACCGACGAGGTCATGGGAATGCTCGCCCAATACCATAACGGGGGAGCAAAGAAGACCAGCACGCCGCCGACGTAGCCGGTGCGCGGGCCAAAGAACGTGCGGCCCAGCACGGTGACGAAGATGCCTGCCAGGCCGGCGGCGACCGGCACCATGTACACGGTCGAATCGGGCAGTACAGACGTGAACGTGCCGGTGATGATGGAAAACCCGACGAATTTTCCCATCACCATCTTGTCATCGACGATGTGCACGCCACGGGGCCGAACCCATTCCCCGCCGGCGTCCGTGGCCGTGTCCTGGTGCACGAGTTGGCCGGTCTCCGCGTAGGTGCGGGAGAAGTGGAACTCCTGCATCGCGTCTGGACTCTTGAAGCCGTACTCCTGCATCGGGGTGGCAAACGTGAGCACTGCGAGGGCTGCGAAGCTAAGCAAGGCCCAATCGCGCCAGGCGACCCGCAGGTGGGCCCCGATCGCCGTCAGAAACTCGTAAGCCATCGATGAGGCCGGCAACGTAGTTCGAGACCGTCGTTAAAGAGGTTGCCAGCAGGGCCACATGGGCCAATCGAAACGTGAATTGCCCGAGGATGAACGTGGCCTTGGCACGGCCGGTGAGGCAGCGTCGGGCGAACAGGACGCCGTTGCGGCCCTGAAGGTAGCCCTGGATGGGGCTGAAGCGACTGCTGCCCGCCTTGCCGGCGGCGGCGGACTTGTCGTGGCGAACCGTCGCCTCGGGAAGGATTTCGATTCGGTACCCGGCGGCTCGCACGCGGTATGCGTAGTCCAGGTCGTCGTAGTAGGCGAAGTACGCATCGTCCAGCAAACCCACTTCCTCCAGCACCCGGCGGGGAATGAGGACGCAGGCGCCGGGGACGTAGTCGGTTGGGCCCGGCGGCGCTGCGTCTTCCAGGGGTTTTCCCTTGGCGACGTGCTTGACGAGGCCCAGCCAGGTCAGTGCGTGCCCGCCCCGTGACCAGATGGTCTGCCCATCGGCGTACGTAACCGTTGGCCCCACCAGGCCCAAACGGGGGTCCGCGTCGGCGGCGGCCACGAGGCCCTCCAGGAAGTTGGCGTCCACTTCGCAGTCGTTGTTGAGCAGCAAGGCATAGTCGTAGGCGCCCGCCAACACCTCGCGGAGGCCCCGGTTGACGCCGCCCGTGAAGCCCAGGTTCCGCTGGTTGCGCAGCACCGTCGCCTCCGGGAACTCCGCTTCCAGCACGTCGGCCTCGTTTCCCCGGGAGCCGTTGTCGACAAGGAAGGTGTGGTGGGGCGTTGTCACGGCGCGCAGGCTCTGCATGCACAAGCGCGTGTGGGCGAGACCGTTCCAGTTGAGCAGCACGATCGCCACGCGCGGTTGGCCGCTTTGCCCGGGCACGCGCTTTGACCAGGAGCCGGCTACATAACCGCTTCATAGCCGGCACCCGTGGCCGTGGCGTTGACCTCGGTGTCGGCCGCCGTGGGCCTCGTTGCCCTCCTGATCATCCCAGGCCTGCCCTTGGCGTTCCACTTGGAGCGGCGCGTCCACCCGGCCACGGAAGCCGGCGCGCCCCCCCGGGACGTGCTCATGCTGGTGGCCCTAGCCAGCGGATCGACGCTGGTGGTTGTGCCAACCCTGACGTTTCTGACCGGCTTTGCCGGCTTGCCGCTACCCATGCAGCAGCGCACGATCCTGTCCTGCATCGTTCTCCTGCTGGCCGGCCTGTTGGCCTTGCTGCTGGATGCCCGGAGGACAAAGGCGTGAGCCCGGGTGCCGGTCGCCGCCAACCACGGCTGGCCAAGCCGGTCACGCCGCAGCACCGCGCAGCCCGTCGCTCCTGGATGGACCGCCAGCCCCTTTCACTGTTGCTGGATCTGAACCAGGTGGCGTTTGCCACCGCGTTCATCCTGTACTTGCTCACGATCCTGTTGGAGCCCCGCCTGGGCGAGGAGGTTCCAGCGTGGATGAATCCGGGAAACCTGCTGTGGACAACCGTCGTTACGGGCGCGGTGTTCATCCTGACGCGCTGGTGGCACGCCCAGAACAGGGATCGTCTGGGTCGTCGTGCGGAGTGGCTGCTGCTGGTTTCGGTCTGCATTGGCACCTGGGCCTTCATGTGGCAGACCGTGCAGGCCCGCTACATCGTCTACCCCTTGGCAGGCATCACCGCGTTTCTGGCAGGCTTTGCGGGTTACGCATACCTGGGCCCGGGCTCACGCCGCGTGCGCGAGGCAGATGCGCTGGAGGAGGCTGCGGCCCGCCGGCAAGAAGTGGTCGCCACGCTGCCTGAATGGCAAGTTGCCCCGGACGCCCGCGGCGCGGTGTCGGTCGAGGCCAGCGACCCGGACGTGCTGGAATGCCCGCGGTGCCAGTTGCGCGCCCGCATGCCGCGCGACGCGCCGCCCCATCTCCGCTGCGCCCGTTGCCGGGTCAAGGTCACGGCGCGCCCAGCTGGTGAACCGACGGCCCCAGGGAACGCGCCGGTGCATTAGGCGGCGTGGAGGAGACGATCCAATCCAGGTCGTTTTCCTGTAGCCACACTTCGTTGGCGCCATTGGTGCGCTCGTAGAACGTGAACAGGGAGCCGCCCGCGGGCGGACTGCCGGGATAGAGGACGGCAAGCGGCCGCGCGCCCGTGAAGGCATTGTAGACCGGTGCCCTCCAAGGGTGGCTGAGAAACAGGTCGTCGGGTCCGGCGCCGCTGTCGGCAAACGTCGCGGCTGCGTCCCAGGACTCCTCGTCGAAGGCACGGTAATACGGCATGGCCATCTGCTCGTGCGCCACGGCAGGAAGCCCCAGCCCAACCAGCACCACGGCGGCTACCACCGCCACGCGCCCGCGCAGCCAGGGATCCGAGTTTCGGCCGCCCATCCAGCGGGCAATGGCGTGTCCAAGTTCCCCCGCACCGTAGCCAGCCACCAGCGCTCCCAGCAGGAAAAGTGCATGCACGGGCCGGTAGTAGAGTGCCAGGCTTCTCACGCCGGTCCACAGGGACAGGTTGATGCTGGCCAGCAACACCACCATGGACAAGGCGGCTGCGCGGTGGGCCTGGTTGGTTGGCGTGGGTCGCCAGTAGACCAGAATGGCGCCAGCGACTGCAAACAAGGGCGCAATGGGGCCGGCGAAGGCGAAGATTTCCCGCCCCGACGGCCGCGCAATGTTGGTCGCCACGCGTTCGGCCACCTCGTTCTGCACGGCGGGTCCGATCCAGACGAGGGGAATCAGCGTCGAGGCTCCAGCAGCGAGGCGGTCGCGCCAAGATCCGGCACGCACGGCGGCCGCCGACAAGGCCACCACGATGCAGAGGGCACCGGCGATCAGGTGGATGAAGAAGCCCCCACTGATCACAAGCAAGGTTCCTGCCAGGCGCGCCAGGCCGCTGCACCGGGTGCTGATCCACAGGGACGCAACGATCCAGGCCAGGCCGGCGGAGATGGGAACCAGGAACCCGACGCCGAGGAACATGACTGACGTTGGCAGGCTGATGAGCGCCAGCGCACCGGCGGCCGCGCCGGCGTGGGGTCGCGCCACGCCCCAGGCCAAGGCAGCAATGTAGGCAGCCCAGATAGCGGGGCCAAAGCGGAACAGGACACCCCACGCTACGCTGGTCAACAAGTGGATCTGCGCCAGTGCCACCTCGAAGCCCCGTTCGTGGACGTTCCCCTCCAGGCTCAGCAGCGAACCGGCCAGGGGTTCTCCCGTGTAGGGGTCCACGATTTCTGATTGCCCGGAGCGCACGACTTCAGCCGCGCGGGCCAGGTGGGCGTGCTCATCCACGTGGATCGGGTACGGGTAATCGTCGCCCGCCAGTGCCAATTGCGCCCGCCCAATGAGGCCGTCGATGGCACTGGCGCCACGGGGCGCCGCATCGGGGTCGTCGCCGGCCGCCCCCGGCACGTGGGGCAGGCTGTGCATGAACGCCACCATCGCCAGGATCGCAAGCATTCCAAACGTGGCCGGTACGGCGCCCAGAATTCGCACGGACAGGGGCCGACGAGTGGCGCGGCGCGGCGGCCGGGGCTGTGGCAGTTGCAGGGCCCCCGGGGAGGCAAACCACGCCTCCAGTCGATGCCTCCCCGCGAGGGCTGCCAGGCCGAGTGCCAACAGGGTCGTGGTGGTGGCGTTGATGGTGACGTTGAAAAGGAAATCCAGGCCGATGGCGGCCAGGGGCAGCACGGTGAAGCTGAGAACCGGGGCCAACAGCAGGCCCCGTGGGCTGCGGGTGAGACGATCGGCCACGGCCAAGCCTGGCAGCAACAGGATTGCGAGGCCGACGACCAAGAGCAGCCAGTCGGACCACTGGTCCAGGGACAAGTCGGCGGGGTTGCTCATGGCTCCTGCACCGGTTCGGCTGTCACGGTCTGGGCTTTCCGTTCGCCGTCGCGCACCAGCCGGCCGGCCACGATGCGGTAGCGGGTTCCCACGGACGCCATCAGTGGGTCGTGGGTGCTCACCAGCACGGCGGCCCCCAACTGGGCGGCTTGCCCCAACGCTGCGGCAACGGTTCGGGCGTTGGTGTCGTCGAGGCTGCTGGTGGGCTCGTCGACCAACAGGAGCCGCGGGCCGGGGGCCAAGGCCCGCGCAATGGCGACCCTTTGCTGTTCGCC
>JBFJVP010000187.1:0-6198 GCA_041624075.1 Thermoplasmatota archaeon
CCACTCGCCCCACTCGCCCCACTCGCCCCACTCCCCCCCTTGCCAGCTTTCTTCCGGCTCGCCAAGCCGCGCCTTGCACGCCTGCTGGCACTTGCCGTGCTCATTGTGGCTGCCGCAGCCGTCGCCCAAGTGCAGGAGAATCCCCCGCCCACCAAGGGCACCGCGCTTGAGCCCAGCAATTGCTACCGCTGCCATGGCTCCGGCATTGGCATGGGACTGACCTCCATGTACAGCGTCGGCGCCACCAGTACACCGCCGCGCCTCAACGCGCCCCTCGAACTCACCGTCACCGTACGCAACGACTGGGTTGCCGAACTACGCGACCTGTCCGCCCGCATCGACCTCGCAAATGCCCCCGACGCCGGCTTCACGGGTCGCCCACCGCCGGTGCTGGGCATCGCGCGTCACGGCAATCTCACCTTCGACGCCGTCAACCCGGATGATCTGGTCAACCTCACCAGTGAGCGCACCGCCCGCGTGGAGATGCCGTTGCCCGCAGGCGCCACGGCGCTGCGCATCAGATTGGTGCCCGCCGAGCGCGGCGACGAGGCTCCGAACCTGGAATTACGGCTGTGGCCGCCGGCCACCGACACCCGAGGCGAGCCCGCCCTGGTGATCGACGAAGCAGGCCGGGGCGAAACGGAAACCCTGCGCGTGCCGGTTACCACATCAAACCGGCGCTCGGGGGTCTGGCTGGCCGAGGTCGCGCAAGCCCCCTGCGACCCCCTGGCCGACCAATCATGCTTCCGCCACCAGGAATTCACCTTGATCGGCGACGCCTGGTTCAACATCACCGGAGGCGCGCGCCACCAAACCCAGCCTCTGCCCATCGTCCTGGATGGCCAGGATCTGGGCGCGCCCCAGACGGCCAGCGTTGCCTGGACACTCTACCTCCGGGAAGCCCCTGACGGCAACCAAACCATCAACATCAGTGTCAACGCCACGGCCCATTTCAAGCACAACCACAACTCGGCGCGCTACGACGACTGGCCGTTCACCCAGAAACTCACCCTTCCCATCCGGCTTGGGGGGAGCATGGAGGTGCTGGCTGCTCCCGTGGAGGCTCCGGCGCCATCCCCTCATGGCGCCCTCTTGCATTGGAGCGAGAGCCTGGGCTACGCCGCCAGCTTCGCCCTGCTGGCAAGCATCGTCACCGGCGGCAGCTTCGGCAAAGGGAGCAAACGCGCCCTCAACCGGATGCTGGGGGGCGCCCGACGCCGCGTAGCCCTCCACATCGCCATCAGCTACCTGTTGACGGTGGTCGCCATCCTCCACACCGTCGTGTTCCTGCTGGAAGTCACGTATCACTGGAGCGTGGGCTTGCTGTGGGGAGGCCTCGCCCTTCTCTTCATGATCCTGGTGGCCGCCAACGGCGCCCTGCAACTACCCCTCATCCGGGCGGGTGGCTACCGCACATGGAAGCTGCTCAACCAGTTCTTCACGTGGGCCCTGGTCATCACGCTGCTGCTCCACATGGGCCTCGATGGCGCCAACTTTGACTGGCTGCAGCGCCGGGTTGGTTGGCGTGATCCCGTTGTCAGCTACTTCCGGGGCTAGAGAAGCGTCGCCGGCAGCGCCTGGTCCACCATGAGCGCGATGAGCAGGAAGCCCAGGTACTGGATGGTGAACAGGAAGAAGCTGCGGTACTTCTTCGGGGAGTGGTCGGACAGGAGCTTGACGGCGCGCAGGCACAGCAAGCCACCCAGCAGGACGGCGGCGACCAGGTAGAGCCAGCGGAAGCCCTCCAGGGTGGCGACGATGGCGACACTGACGCCCAGGGTGAGGAAGCTGTACAGCACCACTTGGCGCCGCGTGCTCAGTTCACCCCGCACGTTGGGCATCATGGGGTAGTCCGCCGCCGCGTAGTCGTCCTTGTACAGTAGCGCCAGGCTCCAGAAGTGGGCAGGCGTCCAAGCAAAGACGAGGGCCGCCAGTAGCCACGCCGTGACACCCAGGGTTCCCGTGACAGCCGCCCACCCGATGAGGGCTGGGAAGCTGCCGGCAAAGCCACCGATGACGATGTTCTGGGGCGTGGTGGGCTTGAGCCACACTGTGTAGACGATGACGTAGTAGGCAATGGCCGCCGCCGTGAGGGCGGCTGCAAGCCACGCCCCAATAAGGGCTAGGGCGCCGACGGAGAGTAGGGCGCAGACGATAGCGTACGCGGTGGCCGTGACAGGGCTCAGGCGGCCACTGGCGATGGGTCGGCTGGCCGTGCGTCCCATCCGGGCATCCCGGTCGCGCTCGATGACGTGGTTGAGCGCACCGCTTGCGGCGGTGCTGAACACGCCAGCACCCGTGACTGCCCAGAACGCCGAAGCCTCCGGCAAGCCGCCGACGGCTGCAAACATGGCCGCCCAGGCGACGATGAGCAGCAGCAGGATGATGCGGGGCTTGCTGATGTTCAGCAGATCCAGGGCGAGTTGGCCCAGTGCCGAGCGCTCCTGCTTGGCGGCGGCCGTTTCGCTCACTGCTTCACCTCGCCCGGGTACACCGTGCGGGTCTGGCCAGGCTCGCGGCGAACCACGCTCTGCGCGATTGCCAGGGGTCGCAGGAACGCGAAGGCTGCCGCTAGGACCATGAGGCCGAAGAACAGGGTCGCCGTTGCCAGATGGAGCGTCGTGGTGGTGGCGGGGTTGCCTTGCAGGACGGTGGCGCCACCGATGAAGATCTGGATGACCAGCACGATGCCCGCCGTAGCGGGAAGGTAGCGCAACTGCGGCGAGAACTCGCGGCCACGGATGGCCAACCAGGCGAAGGCGACCGAAACGGGGCCGACGATGGAGGCCAGGGCACGGTGACCCCACTCGTACAGAATCTGCGCCTGGGTGTAGTGGACCGGCTCGCCCTCCCAGGTGCCCCCGTTTTCGCTGCTGGGAAACGGCGGCAGCCACTGCCCGTAACACTTGGGCCAGTCGGGGCACGACAGGCCGCTGCCGGTCGCCTTCACCCAGGAGCCGAGAACCATGAGCGAGAACGTCAAGGCGACGACGGCGACGCCGAGGCGGCGAACGTAAAGGATGCGCGTGGCCGTGTCCATGGCTGGTCTTGCTCGACGGACACGAAGCCCGATATGAACGTTCGGGCCGTTGTGTGGCGCGCGCGGGGCCCTACGACGGTGTCGGCGATGAGGCGGCGACGGGTGCGCGCATGGCCCATGCGGTCAGTGCTGCGGTGGCACAGGCGAGGCCTGCCAGGATGGCGAAGGCGTAGCCACTGTTGGCAGCCAAGGCCCCCGCCACGGGGCCAGCCACGAAGGTTCCGACGTAGGCGACCACGTTCTGGATGCCGTGCCCGCGGCCCCCTGAGCGACCGGCGATGCGGCTGACTTGGCTGGGCAGCACCGCGGACAGGGTGGCGTGGGTGCCAAAGAACGCAACGCCGCCGAGGTAGAGCAAGGCGCCGCCGGGGGCTTGGGTGAAGAGCGCGGCGGCGGCAGCCAGGATCAGCACGCCGGCGGCAACGGGTTGCCAGCTCAGGCCGGCGCGATCGACCAGGCGGCTGACCAGGCCCATGATCAGGAGCGCTGCGGCCAGGACCGGCAGGAGGGTCTGCCAGGAGTTGTCGGGCAGGAAGAACAACACCGACGTGAGGGCGTAGTTCATGGTGAACCCGCCGGCGGCAAGGCTCAGGACAGGCAACGTGAGGCTCGACGTGTCACCAGCCTTGGGAGCCAAGTCCACCGCAGACGGCAAGCGCAAGCCCAGCACGGGCAACAGGGCAGCGGCACCGACTGCGGCAGTCAGCCAGAACAGGCCGGGCATGCCGATGACGGGTTGCAGAAGCGGGCCCACCATCATGCCCAGGAAGAAGCCCAAACCGGCGGGGATGCCAACGAGAGCCATGGCGGTTGTGCGGCGCTCCTCGGGAACCGATTCACCCACCATCGCCATGGCGGTGCTGCTGACGGCGCCCAGGCCCTGCATGAGCCGGGCGGCGATCAACACACCGATCGAATCAGCGCTGGCGGCCCACGCACTGCCCGCGACGAACAACACGGTCCCCATGAAGAGGACGGGGCGCCGACCGAGGCGATCCGAAAGCAACCCCATGGGCAACTGCATCAACGCCAGGGTCAACCCGTAGGCGCCCAGCGCGGTGCCGATGAGGACCTCGCTGCCAGTCAGGGTGGCACCATGTTCCCGGAAGCCGGGTAGCACCAGGCTGAGGCCGAAAACCCTGCTGAACACCAGCAGGGCAGCAGTGCCCACGAGTCCCAGTTCGCTGCGCGTGAAGCCCACGGGCCGCGGGTGGGGCGCCCGTTGAAAAGACCTGTGGTGCCCCAAGCCCCAGTTGAACGCCCCCGCAGATGCGGCCGTCGCCGGATTGCCAACGGTTGGGCCTGGTGGCCGGAGGTGTCCGGCGGCAGGGCCTTCAGCATCGGCGTCGAAGTGGTCCCGATGACCAATCCTGCTTCTGGCCGTTGGCGCGTTGTCGCGGGCGCCCTGTTGATCCAGGTCGCCTTGGGCGCCATCTACGCGTGGAGCGTGTTCACACCCTCACTGCGCGACGACTTTGGCTTCACGGCAACACAGACCCAGGCCGTGTTTGCCGTCGGCTTGGCGAGCTTCGCCCTCAGCATGGTCTTCGCCGGCCGCTGGCTGGCCAAAGCAGGCCCACAGCGCGTCGCCATCACTGGAGGCGCCCTGCTCGGCATCGGTTACATCCTGGCCCGCTGGGCCGGCGCATCCGCAGAACCCTTCTGGGGCCTCATGGCCACCATTGGCGTATTGGGCGGCGCAGGCATCGGCCTCGCGTACGTCTGCCCCATTGCCGCAGGAATCCAGTGGTTTCCTGACAAGAAGGGACGCATCACAGGCCTGGCCGTCGCCGGGTTTGGCTTCGGCGCGCTGCTCTGGGTGAAGCTCGCTGGCGACTGGGGCGGCCTCATCGCCGCCCACGGCGTCCTGGACGTGTTCGCCTTGTACGGCGTGGCGTTCCTGGCGCTAACGCTCGCCGGCGGGCTTCTGCTCACATTCCCACCCCCCGGGTGGAAGCCGGATGGTTGGACACCGCCCGAACCCGGCACGGCCGGCGCCAGTGGCCTGGAACTGGACCCGCGGGCCATGCTGGGCACGCACCAGTTCTATGCGCTCTGGCTGATGTTCACGGCCAGCGCCATGGCGGGCCTCATGGTCATCGGCAACATCGCACTGTTTGGACGCGCCGAACTGGTCAGCCGGGGCGGCTACGCGCCGGCCGAAGCGCTGGCCATCGCCGGCACCGCCATGGCCGTGTTCTACAGCCTCGCCAATGGAATCGGCCGCATCGCGTGGGGCGCCATCAGCGACCGCATCGGTTGCCGCAGCGCGCTGGTTGCCATGACCGTCACCCAAGGCCTGATGCTCCTCGTCTTGGTCTTCACCGCCAGGCACGAATGGCTCTTCTACGCCGGCGCCGCCGTGGTGGGCTTCAACTTCGGAGGCAACTTCGCGTTGTTCCCCACCGCCACAGCCGACTTCTTCGGCACAAGACACGTCGGCCGCAACTACCCCTACGTGTTTCTCGCCTACGGAGTCGGCGGAATCACAGGCCCCATCCTAGGCGGCCTCTTCGAGGGACGCTACGGCACAGCCTTCGCGCTTGCCGGCGTCGCCTGCCTGGCAGCCGCCGCACTGGCCGTCGTCACGCGCGCCCCGCACACAAAACCGGCGCCGGCGCCGGCAACGCAGGCCAATCACGCCTAGCCCCAGACGGTAGGATTCGGCCCCATGGGGCTCCGCCCCCGACGGGACTCCCCCGAGGAGTGGCCGATCTACGACCGACCTGGCCAGCGCGCCACAGCCAATGCTGACCATGCTATGGATGGATCGGCGAGCCGATCAGAAAACAGGGTGAAGGAAGCGGGCCGTACCGGATTCGAACCGGCGGCCAGCGGATTAAGAGTCCGCGGCTCTACCTGACTAAGCTAACGGCCCACGAGGTTGCGAATGGTCACCGGTGCCAAGTGCGCCGGGGACAGGAGCCGCCGACACAGGTCCCCTAGATAACGGTAGCGGGCCATGAAGCGAGTGCTACGGCGCCCCCTGGATCTCGAAGGTGGCGTTGTAGCCATCGTACTGGACCACCATCCGGCCACCCTCGAAACAGTCGGACGCAGCAGCCATGCCATCGCGGGGAGTCTTATTGACCTCCGTGAAGCCGACATGGACGCAATCACTCGGATACAAGTGGAACGGACCAACTTGATCACCCTCC
>JBFJVP010000188.1:0-6161 GCA_041624075.1 Thermoplasmatota archaeon
GGGCGTTCGGCACGCTCAGCTGCTGGTCTACGAGCAATGATCTGCGTTGAGTGCGGCGTTGAGGTCGAACGGCTCATTGATGGCTGCTGCGCCGCCTGCTTTGCCAAGGGAACCCAGCTCATGCTGGTGCCCGAAGTCGTCGACTTGGAGCTCTGTGCCCACTGCAACGCACGCCACGTGGGCGCCCACTGGGTCCAACCGGAGGCCTCGATTCCTTTGGAATGGCTGCGGGAGGATGCGGTGCGTGGTGCCGTTCGGCTCCACGAGCGCGTGGAGGACCCGATGGTTCAACTCGGCGAGCACGCCGAAACCGAGCGCCATTTTCGCTACCGCGTGGACATGGAGGGCCATGTCGAATCGGTACCCGTCAGTGGCGAGGCGACGGTGCTGCTGCGCGTCACGCGAGGCGTTTGTGAGCGGTGCAGCCGCATGGCTGGTGGCTACTATGCGGCCATCATTCAGTTGCGAGCCACGGACCGGGACGTGACCGAGCAGGAGTTGCGTCGTGCCCACCAGTTGTTGGCAGAAGAGTTGGACCGCCAACAAGACTACGGCAACCGAATGGCTTTCCTGGCCAAATCGGGCCCCATGCATGGGGGCTTCGACTACTACGTTGGCGACATTGACGCCGGTCGCGCGGTCTCCCGTCTGCTCCAGCAGCGCCTGGGAGCCGCAGTGCAGGAGACGGCCAAGCTGGTAGGGCGCCGGGAAGGCGAGGATGTCTACCGGGTTACGTTTCTGGTGCGCATCAGGCTGTTTGCACCCGGTGACTTTGCCCTGGCCGACCAGACGCCCGTTCAAGTCCACTCGGTTGCCCGCGGCAACGCGTCGTGCATCGATCTTCTCCATCACCGCAAGATGAAGGTGCCCGAGAAGACCCTGCGGCGCCTGGGGGGATTGGAGGTCCTGGAGGACGCCGTTCTCGTGTCGCAGGACGCAACGGGGCTGCAGGTGCTGGATCCTTCGACTCTGAGGACGCAGGACCTGCTGCGCCCTGAAGGCTGGCAGGCAAGTGGCGAGACGGTTGCCGTCTTGCGCATCGACGATCGACTCTACGTGGCTCCAAACGCTGGCTAAAAGCGTCTGGGGCCCAACAAGATTTAACTAGGTTGGCTCACAAGGTTGGAAAGGAGCCGTCGGGGTTTGGGTGACTGAATGAGTACAACGAGGATTCTAACGCTGGAAGATCTATCCATGGCAATCAGCAACCGCATTGGCATCGACGAGGAGGATGCCCAGCGGGACGCGAATTTCGTCATGGACATCTTCGGGTTTGACGACCGCGTCATCGATAACGTATTGGAGCCGGAGGACCGCCAGCTCTTTTATATTCTCGAAGAAGAGGGCATGCTGACGACCGAGCGCGAGGAAACGACGCTCTACGACGGCCGCGAGTGGCGAACCCACTACTGGCTGTTCAAGAAGACCGCGGTTTTCCACATGAGTGAGGAGGAGCGGGAGATCCGCCGCCGCCGCAAGGCGCGTGCCTCCGAGAGCGATGTCTACCACCAGTTGCCCGACGACATGTGGGCCGCTCGCCAGATCTAGGCCCTATGCAGCCCGGGGGCGTCAAAGAGCACTTTCACCCACCTCCCCCTTCGGAGCTACCCCTAAAGAGGCCTTGACGCAACCGTGGTCAGGCTCCCATACCCGCCACGCGCCGGGCAAGACGCCCTCATTGAGTCGATTGGCACCACCCAAGGCAGCGGCGGACACTTGGTCGTTGAGGCCGCCACCGGCACCGGCAAGACCGTCGCTGCACTCGCTGCCTCCCTCGAATCGTGCCGTAGGGACGGCCGGCGCGTCTTGTGGACCACCCGGACCAACAGTCAACAGGCGCAAGTGGTCCGGGAACACGCTGTCCTGCGAGCTGACGCGGAGGCTCGCAGCGAGCCCGGCCCAGGCCTCCTGATTCCCTTTACGGGACGTGCGCACGGCTGTCCCCTGCTCAAGGACGACCCACGCTTCGCGGGCGCCACCGGCAAGGAGCTGGGGCGACTTTGCCGTCGCGCCAAGCAGGCGGCACGAGTGGAAAACGAAACGGGGCGCCCCCAGGAAGGCGCGTGCCCCTACTTCATGAAGCTCCTGCAAGATGGCACGGGGCCCGTGCGGGCCCTGTTGGAGGCCGGATGCTCGACGGATCGGCCACTGGCCACGACCGTCGCGGCAGCCGGAAGTTGTCCCTACGAGGCCCTGAAGCAACTCCTGCCGCAAGCCTCCGTGATCGTTCTGCCGTACACGTTCCTCTTGGAGGACAGCTTGCGCAATGCGCTGGGCCAATGGCTGGGCAGTGGCCTGGACGAGTGTCACGTCATCGTCGACGAGGCCCACAATCTACCCGAGGCCGCACGCATGCACCACTCGCCCCGCCTGGGCCTTGAGACGGTTCGCCGCGCCATTCGGGAGGCCGAAGGGGTCAAGGACCCGGTCCTGGCGGGCGAGGTCCTCACAACATCGCTACTGGAAACCTTGACGCGAGTCCTGTACCAACTTGTCGATGAGCATGTGCAGGACCGCGACGACGCGCTGTTGCCGCCAGACGCCCTCCAGGAGGCCCTCATGGTAGCTTTGCGCCTGCCGAGCCCAAAGATCCTTCGTATGGCGCAGGAACTTGAGAGTTGGGGCGAGATGATCCGCGAGGAGCGTGCGTCCCAGGGGCGCCTCCCTCGCAGTTACCTGGGCGCTGTGGGGGCGTTTCTGAGCTTCTGGATCCGAGATGCAGACCATGGCCACGCACGACTTGCCCTCGGGGGCGAACAGCCCGCAGTGGAGGCCTGCCTTCTCGATCCGGCACAGGTGTTGGGCTGGCTGGGCGAGGCCGCCTCCACGGTCCATATGAGCGGCACGCTCGCGCCGCCAGAAGACCACGTGAAGTTGTGTGGGTTGCCTGCGGAAACGGCAACCCGCGTCATCGCGTCGCCGTTCGACGAGCATCAGCTGCACCTGTACGGCATCGAAGGCGTGCACCGTCGGTGGCAGGCGCACCAAGATGATCCGTCCCTGGCCGATCGCCTCCAGCAAACCGCGCGAACGCTTCTCGATCAGCTGCCTGGCCGTACAGGCTTGTTCTTCCCCAGCCACCAGATGCTCCGGGACTATCTGGAGGAGGGGTTCCTGCACGGCATCGGGCGCAACGTGCATGCCGAGCATCCTGACATGGACAGCCCCAGCCTGACAGCCCTCGTCTCCGCATTCACTCAAGATCCCGATCCCGACGCGCTTCTTCTGGGCGTCTTGGGAGGCCGCCTGACAGAAGGCATCGACTACCCCGGCGAGGCCATGGCGAATGTGCTCATCCTGGGCATTCCGTACCCGCGGCCGACCGCGCGGCTGCAAGCGCTCATCCACCGCGAGGATGCCAAGCATGGCTCCGGCTGGCAAACCGTCGTGCACAACCCAACGGCCCGCGTGCTTCGCCAAACCATTGGCCGATTGATTCGCGGACCGGAGGATCGCGGTGTCGCGGTGGTTCTGGACGAACGAATCGTGCGCTTCCGATCCCAACTCCCTCCCCTGGAGATGGTAGAGGATCCCGGCGCTGTCGTCAGCCATGAACAGGCGACTCAGCAGGGCTCATGGCGGGGCGGCGAGGGCGCCTGGTTCCGGACGCTTCAGATGCCCCCATAACGGGAATTTTGGCGTGGGCACGCCCTATTCTTACTCGAAAACGCTCGAATAATCATTCAAGCGGAAACACAACCCATTAATACGCAAGGGAAATCAAGGTACTTGAGGAAGCGGCCGGGCTGGATTCTTCTTTGAGTGCATCCCATCCCCTCCCTGTGAGGCCAGTCCCCCTTCCTTTCTCGCTCCCCCCGCCCTGTGCGGGGGGAGTCCCATGAGGCCTGTTGTGCGGCCCAAGCGCGCTCGGACTAGTCGTCCAGGCCCCAGGTATCCTTCTCTGCGATCACGAAGTTTCGGATCACGTTGAGCGTTCCACGGGAGCTGATCGCCTTCACTTTGGCCAGCTCCGCGTCGTCCAGTTCAAGGTCTTCGAACTTCAACACATCCTTGAGTCCAACGTGGGTGCTTGGAAGGTGCATCGAAATCGAGACAACCTTCGACGAGCCTTCGATCGGATGACCCAGCGCCTGCAAAATCTCGATGGCGCGGCCGGGCAGGATGTGGTCGAGTACGGTGCCGTTGCGAATTGGCACGATCTTGAATTCCTTCATGCAGGGGCTCCCAAAAGCTCCGCAAGGATCGCCATGCGGACGGCGACGCCATTCTGGGCTTGGTCAAAATACTTGGCAGCAGGCAACTCATCCAGATCCGTGCCGAGCTCGTCCACGCGCGGCAACGGATGCAGCACGATCGCCTTGGAACCGGTACGGGTGAGCAAGTCCTGATCGACCCGGAAGGCGGTCAGTTCGTGTTCCAATCCCGGCGGGAAGCGCTCTTTTTGCACGCGCGTAATGTACAACGCGTCGCATGTTTGCGCTGCTTGCTCCAAGGACACGTCGGGCACGCCTTCGGCCAAGTTGGGCGGCAGTTCCAGCCCCGCCACGGGCACGGCCGCGATCTCGGCGCCCGCCCGCCGCAGCGCCGGCACCAAACTGTGCACCGTTCGACCATACCTCAGGTCGCCCACCACGGCGATGCGGCGACCCCGCAGGTCCCCCAGGCTGCTTCGAAGGGTGTAGAGATCCACAAGCGTCTGGGTGGGGTGTTCGCCGGCTCCGTCACCAGCGTTGACCACCGGGCAACGAGCTCCCGTTGCCATCCGCACGGCGGCCCCTGCCTCAAAGTGGCGCGTGACGATCAGGTCGGCGTATCCCGACAAGACCCGGCCCGTATCTTCGATGGTTTCGCCTTTGCGCCCACTGGTCGTGGATGCGTCGGCAAAGCCGATCACGTCTGCGCCCAGCCTGTGGGCCGCCGCCTCAAAGCTCAGACGCGTTCGCGTGCTGGGTTCAAAGAAGGCCGTACAAACGATGCGGTTGGCTAGCAGGTTGCGGAAGTCCACCTGATTGGCCAAGCCTTCGCTGAACTGCGCCGCTCGGGCCAGCAGCCGATCGACCTCGTCATCGGTAAGATCTCCGATGGCTAGCAGGTTGCGTCCTCGTAGAGTCAATGCCGGCACCTTCAGGTGTTCAGGATCTGGGAGAGGTCCTCACGATTCTTGGCCCCGCTTCCGCTGTCCCCCTCCCCCTCGAAAAAAGATTCTTGGAGCTTTTTGAGCCACACCGGAGTCACGAAGGTCGTCACCATGACAACGAGGATCACGGTGGTGTACTGCCAGTTGAGAATCAGGCCGGCATTCAGTCCGAGAACCGCGAAGATCAATCCCACCTCGCCGCGGGGCGCCATTCCGACGCCCACCACGAGGCGACTTGCCTGGGCCTTGCGCAGCACGCCGAAGCCGCAGGCCAGTTTGGCGACCATGGCGACGACAGTTAGCACCAGGCCGATGATCAGCACCATGGTGCCATTTCCGCCCAGTTGCGTCAAGTCCACCTTCATTCCAAGCGTCACGAAGAAGAACGAGATGAAGATGGCGCCGATGGGGCGTAGCTCCTCGAAGATGCGGTGGGTGTGGCGCGTCTGGGCGAGAATCAGGCCGCCGGCGAAGGCGCCCACGATGTCAGCCAGGCCAAACACCGTCGCCAGGTAGGCCATCAGGAGCGCAAAGGCGATGGCCATGGCGACGGGGAAGCCCTTGACCTGGAACATGTCCACGGCGGCGTCGTAAGCCTTGGGAATGAACTTCAGGCCGACTAGCAGGGCAACGACGAGGAAGCCGACCGCCTTGCCAGCAATCAGTAACAGCCCCATCGTGTCCACGGCGCTGCCGGCCAGGGATGCTTCGATCATGGCGGCCACAATGGCCAGAATGATCAGGCCGCCAATGTCGTCGAGCACGGCGGCGCCCAGGATGATCCGGGATTCGTTGGTGTTGAGCTTGCCCATGTCGCCCAGCACGCGGGCGGTGATGCCGACGCTGGTGGCGGTGAGCGTGGCGCCCACAAATGTATGGAGCAGATAGGCTGGCAGCAATTCGCTCGCCGTCTGCCATGGAGCCCATAAACTGGTTAGGCCGTAGCTGAACCCGTAGCCGAAGCCAAAGGACACGAAGATACCAATGGCGGCCACGAGGACGCTGCTGGCACCCACCTTGGTCAGTTCTTTCACGTCTGATTCAAGGCCCACTTCAAACAATA
>JBFJVP010000189.1:0-6127 GCA_041624075.1 Thermoplasmatota archaeon
GGCGAGTGCGGTGGCCACGTGCACGGTTTGGCGTGAGCCAAGCCGGGTAGTGGATGACGCACACGTTGGACTGCTGGCCGTCAGGCCAGTATGATGGCGAGTGCGGTGGCCACGTGCACGGTTTGGCGTGAGCCAAGCCGGGTAGTGGACGACGCGCTTGCTGGATTGCTGGCTGTTAGGCCAGTGTGATGGCGGGTGCCGTGGTCGCGGCAGCCGCGGCGCGGTTCGCCCTAGAAAAACAGCGTGCGTTCCGCATATGATTCGTTGTGGGCTGCGGGTTTGAAGGCTCGCTGGGCGGCGCTGGCGTCCCCTTCTGGGCGGAGCCGCTTTCGTGCCCGAAACACGATGGAGCCTGGCTGCAAAGAGCGCGTGAGCAAGGCGTTCATTGGATGATCTCGTAACATGGAGAAACCCGCATAGGTGCGGCTACGCTCGGGATCAAGGTGCGCTTCACACCTTTCGCGCTGGTCTTTTTGTTGCTAGCAATTCAATTCAATGTGCCGGCTGCTGATGGCCAAGCGGTCATCGTCGAGCGCCACGAGTACAACTTCGGCACCATGGTGGTCCAGGACAGTAACCTGCCCGGCTATCGGTACCCGGTAGCCATCGAGGGGTCCGTGCACTACCCCAGCAGCGGCGCCAGCTTGCCCGTGGCCCTCTTCATGCACGGCCGCCACGGCACCTGCGCCATCTTCGGCATCGAGTTGTTTGGTCTCCAGCACCTCTGCCTCGATGCAGAACCGGTCACGGACCCGGTTGACAGCTACACGGGGTACGATTACCTGGCCGAAGACCTGGCCGCGCGAGGCTTCGTCGTCATCAGCGCCAGCGCCAACCACATCAACGACCGTGACTTGCCTGGCAGTCTCGGCTTGGGTGCTGGCGACGGCGGCTCCTTGGCTCGGGCCCAGTTGATCATTCGCACCCTGGAGGAATTCGAGAACCTGAACGACCAGGCCTGTGAATGCTCGATTGGCTCCGACCTGCTGGGTCGCCAGGACTTCACTCGAGTGGGCCTGATGGGCCACTCCCGTGGTGGGGAGGGCGTCAATCACGCCACCCAGTTGAATGCCCAGCGGGTACACCCGTTTGGTGTGCAAGCCGTCTTCGCCCTGGCGCCCACCAATTTCAATTTCCACACGGCTCCCAACGTGGCCCACGCCACTCTGTTGCCCTACTGCGACGGCGACGTGTCCGACTTGCAGGGCGCTGGCGTCTACGACGACTCCCGCTACCTCGCAGAGTCCAGCCCCGCTCCCAAGTACCAGTTCCTCGTGTTGGGAGCCAACCACAACTTCTACAATACCATCTGGACCAGCGACGATGCCAGCTTCACGACGGCGGTGGCTGACGACCGGCACTGTGGCGCCGAAGACGGCCGCTATGGATGGGGCCTGGGGCGACTGACGCCCGAAGACCAGCGTCGCACCGGCTTGGTTCTCGTCAATGGCTTCTTCCGGTTGCACTTGGCTGGTGACCACACGTACTCGCAGGTGCTCAACGGCGCTTCCCCGATGCCTGCAGAGGGCTGCCCCGGTGGGGTGCCACCCTGTGATGTCCTGCACGCCTCGTACCATGCCCCCGCAGGCGACCGCCTGGTCGTGGAGGATGTGGCGGACGACGGTGCCCTGAGCCAGAACGACCTCGGCGGGGCTTCCGTCTTCACAGGCTTTGCGCGCGCCACAACGTGCGACCCCCGGGACTGCCCAAGTCAGCCCAACATCGGCCACGCTCACCAGTTGACATTGGACTGGGACGGGCCGGCTACATGGGCCACACAGCTTCCCGGTTCAAATGACGTGTCTGGGTTTGACGTGGTCAGCTTCCGCTTTGGCGTCAACCACGATAGCTCCCGCAACCCGAATGGGGTCGATCAGGATCTTCGCATTGTCTTGACCGACGCTTTGGGTCTCTCCAGCAGCGTGGTGGCCAGCGCCCATTCGGAGGCCTTGTTTGACCCGCTGGGTACCAGTGCTGCCAAACTGGTTCTCAACACGGTGCAGGTGCCCATGGCCTCGTTTGTGGGTGTCAACCTGGGGGCCATCGTCAAGCTTGAGTTGGTCTTCGATCAGACGGCTTCGGGGAGCATTCAGTTGGCTGATCTGATGTTCCAGGATCTCCAGTAGTGCCTTTCAGGGCGGCCAGCCCAACGCCCCAGACTGTGCTAAGCTGTGGCTAGCTGTTTCAGCCACGCTGAGAAACATCGATATATGGTAGTTGCTCGGCCGGATCAATGCGGTTCCAAAGCCTCCTCGCCACCGCCATGGTGGCCATCATGCTGCTTCCCGCCGTCCCGGTCGACTCGGCCGGCGCAAACGCCTCCGCCCAGAGCCTCGTCGTGGTTCGCCAAGAGTACGACTTTGGCTCCATGCTGGTGTCTGATCCGTCCATCCTCCTGTACTACTGGGCCGACCTTCAGGGGTCGGTCCACTACCCGGCGCCGGGTCAGGGCAGCGGACCCTTCCCAGTGGTGCTGTTCATGCACGGTCGCCACGCCACATGCAGCTTCATGGGTGAGGAGGCCTTCGGCGCCTGCCCCGATTACACGCCCGGCATCGAACCAGTCAACAGCTACACGGGCTACGACTACCTGGCCGAAGACTTGGCTGCCCGCGGTTTCATCGTGATCTCCGCCGACGCCAACGATGTCAACGACCGCGACCTGCTCGGTGACTCCGGCGCCCGCGCCCGGGCCCAAGTCATCCTGCGCACGCTGGATGAATTCGAGGCGCTCAACGCTGCCGCGTGCACGTGCAGCATCGGGGCCGACCTGGTTGGCCGCCAGGACTTCAGCCGCGTTGGCCTCATGGGCCACAGCCGGGGCGGCGAGGGCGTCACGCGCGCCATTGGCCTCAACCAGGATCGCGCCGACCCCCACGCCCTTCGTGCGGTCTTTGCCCTGGCTCCCACGGATTTCGGCGAGTGGACGGCCCCCGATGTGGCCCACGCAACCCTGCTGCCGTACTGCGACGGCGATGTCTTCGACCTCCAAGGCGCACACATGTACGACGACAGCCGCTTCCTGGCAGAGACCACGCCGTCCGCCAAGCACCAATTCGTCGTGATGGGCACCAACCACAACTTCTACAACACCGTCTGGACCGACGACGACAGCAGCTACCGTAGCGCAACGGGCGACGATCCGTACTGCGGCGCCGTGGGCGGCGACAACGGCTGGGGCAGTGGCCGCTTGACTGCGGCGCAACAGCGCGACACGGGCCTTGTTCTCATCAACGGCTTCTTCCGCTACTACCTAGCGGGCGACGACGCCTACCTGGATGTCATGACCGGCATGGCTGACTTGCCCGTGGTCGGCGAACTGCATGCCTCGTACCACGCTCCGGCTGGCCAGCGCCTCATCGTCGAGGACTCCGTGGACGCTGCAGCACTCAGCGGCAACGACTTGGGCGGTTCAAGCACCTTCACGGGCTTCACCCGCCACACGACTTGCGATGCGAGCGACTGTCCTAGCCAGATCAACACCGCCAGCGCCCACCAGATCAATCTGATCTGGGATGCGCCGGCGACGTACACGACCACATTCAGTCCGCAGGACGCCAGCACATCCGACGTAGTGAGTTTCCGGTTGGGCGTCAACCACGAGGATAACCGCAACGGGGCCACCCAGGACGTGCGGGTTGTGCTGTACGACGCCCACGGATCCAGCGCCTCGGTCGTCGCCAGCAACTTCTCGAACGCCTTGTTCACGCCGCCCGGGGATGCATCGGCCAAGGTGACCCTGGACAGCGTGCTGCTGCCCCTGACCGCCTTCGCCGGGCTCGACACCGCAGCCATCACCGGCATCGAATTGGTCTTCGACCAGACGGCGGCCGGCAGCGTCCAGATCACGGACCTGATGTTCCAGGACTTGCCTTAGTGCAAGAGCACCTTCTTCCCCCTTGATCAGGCCTTGAGCAAGACCTTGCCCCGGTTGCGCCGTTCGTGGATGTAGGTGTGCGCGGCCGCGGCGTCCTCCAGGTCAAACACGCGGTCCACGCGCGGCGGCGTCAAGTCCCCCGCTGCCATCGCCTCCAGCATTTCAGCCGCAGGCCCCTGCAAGTCGAACCCCTCGGCCCACAAGTGCAGCACATGCAAACCACTGAGTCCCCGGCTGTGGCGCACCAGTGGCGGTACGGCGACGTGCATGCGCGCCCACAGCCCGGCCGCCCGCACCAGGTTGCGGCGCTGGCCAATCATCTCGCTGCCCCCGAAGCTGACCACGCGGCCCAACGGGCCCACTGCTGCGAGCGACTGGTGGAGGTTCCGTCCGCCGACGCCGTCCAGCACGCAGTCCACGGGCCCTACGGAGTCTCCGAGCGCGGCGGGCCACCCACCCGAAGCCCGGTGGTCGAAGGCGGCCTCCACGCCGGCCTCCCGTTCCAGCCACGCACACTTCTCGGGGCCTCCTGCCGTCGCCAGAACCCGGCAGCCGTGGCGGCGAGCCAAGGCAATCGCAGCCAGTCCCACGCCGCCCGCGCCGCCATGCACCAACACGGTCTCGCCCTTTCGAACGCGCGCCTGCTCGAAGAGCGCCACGTGCGCCGTCAGGTAGGTCACTGGAAACGCGGCGCCATCCTCCAGGCTCGTGCCTTTGGGCAAGGCAAGCAGGTGCTCGGCCGGCAACGTGGCATGACTCGTGTAACCACCAAAGCGCGTGGCGGCCGCCACCCGGTCGCCGATTGCTACACCCTCAACGCCTTCCCCTAGTCCGGTCACGGTTCCCGACAATTCGAAGCCCGGCACAAACGGCAGGCGAGGCGCCGCCTGGTAGAGGCCCACGCGCTGCATTAGCTCCGCGAAGTTGATGCCGGCGAAGGCAACGTCAATCGACACCTCGCCAGGACCCGGCTGCGTGGGTTCGAATTCCTCCGCTTTGAGGACGCTAGGGGGACCGTAGCGTCGCAGCATGACATGGCGAGCTTGGGACACGCGCGGCCAAAGCGTCCGGGGCCCAAGAGGCTGTTTACCGTGCCCACTTGATGTCTACGGCCGGAGCCACCCGGTCCAGGCCAGCGGTTGCTGGAATGTGGAGGCGGCTGGAACCATCCGAACTCAGGCTCAGTGTGATGCGAACGGGCGGTTGGCCGGGCACCAGGGACGCCCAGAGAGACATGCTGCAAATGGCAAAGCCCGGACCGCTAATCCGGGTTAGGTTTCCAACGGACAAGAGTTGGCCCGTCGTTCCACTGATGAAGGCGAAGCGATCGCCAGCCGAATCGTCCCAGCACGAATCCGCGACGATCCAGTAGGCGCCCCACGTTTCGTACTGCGTGATGTTGACAAAGGGCCAAACCATCCAGTCCAGCATGGCCGGGTCTTCCGGCACCAAGGCCGAGTAGCGATCCTCCATCACGGATGCCGGCACGAAACCCGGCAGATCGCCAAGCGCCGGCCACCCTCGGGGGTCCATCGACGGCATCAATGGAATGAATGGGTCGGCGTCATAGGCGGATCCCCCGGAATCGGAAACGTGGGCCGTGCTGCCCATCGCCTTGGCTTGAGTCGTGAAACCCCAGTACGAGGAGCGACCGTCGGTCAAGAACGACCAATCGCGCAGAAGCAGGGGCGGCCGATCCAGCAGCAGGGATGCAAGGTCCGGGAAGCCCGAGACGAGGTGGTACAGGTAGAGGTCAGGATGAGTGGCGGCAAACGGCGCAAAGTTAGGGTCCGTCACCAACGCATGCAGCCGGTCGTGGGTGGTGGACGCCCAATCGCCGTCACGCCCGGACGGGGGGCCATACACCGCAAGCAGGTCGTCGAATAACGGCTCCATAGGCCGCCGCTCCAGCTCGACCAGGGGCGGGGCCTCGCCTTCGGGCGCCGGCAACTGCAGGTCACCGCCGATGCGCTCGAATTCGCCCTGCCACACATCGGTTTCAAGAACCATCGCTCTCGGGACTGTCTCGTCGGGGTGGACGCAGGCGGCAATGACGGTGTCGTTCATGTCCGTCGAATCCAGCCGGTAGCCGCGGCAATCATCCCGATCGAATCGCCCGGGATCCGGGATGAACCGGTACTCGGTGTCTCCCTCCAGGAACGGTGCATTGATGTCGCCGCTGGCCCACCAGGCCATGAAGAGGAACATGGCGACCGAGTAACCCCCCATCAAGGGTCCCTCGGAAGGCCC
>JBFJVP010000190.1:0-6067 GCA_041624075.1 Thermoplasmatota archaeon
ATCGTCATGGAGTACATCGAAGGCGGCTCCCTTGAAGGCCTGCTAAAGGGCGGCCTGATGCCCCTGGCACGGGCGCTCGATCTGTTCGACCAGATCCTCTCCGGCTTGGAAGCGGTCCACTCCGCCGGCCTGATCCACGGCGACATCAAGCCAGCCAACGTCCTGATTGACGCCGACGGCCACCCCAAGCTCGGAGACTTTGGCATCGCTCGCAGCCAGGGAAGTGGCACCGCCGTGGGTGTCAGCCTATCGGGAGCAGCCGTCGGCAGCATCATGACGATGGCCCCCGAACAGGTTCGGGGGATCGACATCGACGCCCGAGCCGACATCTACTCCTCGTGCGCGGTGCTCTACGAAATGCTGGCAGGCCACCCTTACCTCGACCTGGCTGGCCGCAGCGACTTCGACACCCGAGTCGCGATTCTCGAGGAAGCACCACGGCTGCCCTTGGACCACCTGCCACAGCAACTCAACGAGATTCTTGCATCCGGGCTGGCCAAGGACCGAAGCCAGAGGCCCGCCACCGTCAGCATACTTCGCAAACAATTGGCTCACCTCAAGTTGACTCCAGGCGTCGCCACCACCTGAGCTTAAACGCCACCGGCGTCTTGGATTGCGTGACTGCCGTCGACGTGGCCAAGCTCAGCAGCTACCTACGAGTGCTCAGCACACCCAACCGCCTCGAATTGCTGCGCCAACTCAAGCTCCCACGCACCAGCCGGGAAGTCGAAGTTCACCCGTTTCGTAAGGACGCCGGCTGGAACCAAGACCGAATCCTGAGCCGGCAAACCGTGGAAGAGCACTTGGGCAAGCTACAGGACGCGGGCCTCGTTCATTCCCGCTCATCGACCCGCGACGGCCGGCCCGCCACGGAATACGAGATGAACCACGCACGGCTCTTCACGCTGGTCGACGAGCTGCACAAACTCTGCTTGGTACCTGCGGCTCGCGCCGCAACCGACCAAACGGTGCACGGCGCCGAAGCCACGACGTACGCCGCGCCGCGAGGGCCAGCCCTGGTGCTCGTCAATGGGCCCCGCGAAGGCCAGGCATTCCCCCTCGATGGCAGTGGCCCCTGGACTGTTGGCAGGCTGCCCGGAAGCGGGGTCGCGCTGCCCCACGATCCATTCGTCAGCCGCGACCATGCCCGGCTCGAACGCTTCGGCGATGGCTACGCGGTCGAAGCCCTCGCCACGAGCCGCAATGGAACGCAACTCAACTGGCAAGCCGTTGCCCAAGGGAACAAGACACCCCTTCGAGCCGGCGACGTGCTGGGCGTCGGGCGGTCGCTGCTGGTTCTTCAGTTAGCATGACCCTTGACCCTCCAAACCCTCACTGGACCCTACCGGCCATGCTATGAGGCCGAATCGAGGTGGCCCCAGGTGAACCGATTCGTCCGAACGCCCATCCAAGTGTTGCTGCTCGTCTGGCTGGCACTGGCCAGCATCACCGCGCTGGACACCTGGCGCCACAGCCGCGCCAGGCGCCCGGGGTGGCTGCACCGGGTAGCCTTTCATGGCGGCATCGACGACCGAGTACAGGCCATGGATGTGGCAGGCGGACGCCTGCTGGCCGTGACGGGCGGCGTCAAGCTGGACCTCCGGCAAGCCAATCCGGTCGGCGAGGGAGTGGATCTTCGCGTGGCGGCCCTCATGGGAGGCGTGGCCATCATCATCCCCGAAGGGTGGCGCGTGGAGTTACAGGCCTCCGCGTACCTGGGGGGTGTGGCGAACCACACTAACGGCGGGAACGGGCCCATCCTCCGGCTGGATGCGCTGGCCGTGATGGGAGGCGTTTACGTGGGCCACACGGACCCCACCGAGGAAGCCCACCTAGCCGAGTAGGCCACCATGGCCGCCCCGCAAGAGGGTCACGAAGGGCTTGTCGGCGTCACGCACCGGCCATCAGCTTGCTGCTAGGTGCATTGTGGCGACGCCGCCCCAAGCAACAGGACTCGTGCTTGGGCGGCGCCGCCGTTGCTGGGCTAGCTGAGGGGCGCCAGGAATTTGTTCGGGCCACCCGGCGTCGGGTTTTCGTCAACGTACCACTCGCCATCATCGCCAGCCGTCGCAAAGCGGCCGTCGCCATGGACAAAGTACCGGGCCAAGCTTTCGCCACTGCCAGGTGCCTCGTGAGCGCCTACATCGTCGGCAGCGACGTCGCCGTAACGGATGCGGTCGACGATGGCACCGTCACCATTGACCAGTTGCAGGTCGCCGCCGCTGTTGACAAGTTGAAGGGTACCATCCAAGACGATGACCAGGTAGCCAAGTGCGGGGGCGACCCGCTCGTCCAGCGCATGGATGCGACCCCGGTGGTCTTGAAGGAACCAGCCGTCCAGCGGTTGGGCCACGGGAGCCGGATTGTAGATCTCGACCCATTCATGGCCTCGATCCGTCCCGTGGGGATTGGGTTGCAGTTCGTTGATTACGATGCGGTCAGTCGAGCCCGGAGCGGCGGCGTTGGCGGCACCGGCCAGGGCGAGCGCGGTCATTAGCAAGCCTGCAAGAATGCGTTGCATAGTGGCAGCATAGGCGCCCCGCCCTTGGTATGCATCGAACACGCCTTGGCCTGCTCGGGTTCACCGCAGTCACCCGAACGGCTTTCATGCGGGCTTGAGTCGGCCAATCGTGCAGAGCGTGGCTCACGACAGCAGGGGCAGACTCCTGTACGAGTACAAGCCGCCCCGGGCCCACCCCATCGTCTACGCGGGCCTGATCCTGTTTATCGTGGTCTTCGCCACCGGCTCACTGGAGAACTTCCTCCGCGAGAACGTGGCCCGGCTGTACTGGATCTACGCGGCCCCCGCGCTGGTGATCCTCGGCTTCTACGGAGCCTTCTTCCCCAACCCCGTGCGCATCTACGAAGGGGGCATCCAGCCATCACGACCATTGCTGCTGCGCTGGCGGCGACCCTTCATCCGCTGGGAAGAAGTGGAGGCCGCATTCCCCTCGTTTTACGACGTAACCGGCGCCTTCGTGTCGCCCTTCGCCAGCAGCGACGGCAAAGTCACCCAGATGGGACTCGGCATGGAGCTTGCCGACGGCGCACGCGAAACGATTCGCTTCACGCCGACCCGGTTCACCCTGTGGCAGGCGGAGTCCGCTGGCTACGAAGGAGCACTCGGCGTGGTTCGCGAAATCTTTGCCCAACGGGGCCGCGCTTTGACTCCAGCGTCCGACGTGCTGCCCCGGGAACAGCGGCAGGCACTCCTTGAGGAGGCCAGTAAGCCATTTCTGCCCTTCATCGCCATCGTCCTCCTGTTTGCATCGGCCGCTCCACTCCTGTTCATCCTCGCCTGGATTGGAGTTCCGGTTCCCGCAGCGCTGGGCCTGTGCCTGATTCCACCCGCCGGGGTGAGCCTTCGCAGCTACGTGCAGAGCCGCCGTCGCCACGCCATCCTCAACCGGCTTTCCAAGATGGCGGAATACGAGCGGGGGCTGGCGTCGTGA
Source organism: Thermoplasmatota archaeon (assembly GCA_041624075.1). Lineage (GTDB taxonomy): Archaea > Thermoplasmatota > E2 > JACPAO01 > JAHFTW01 > JBFJVP01. Next base: position 3,453 of record JBFJVP010000190.1, read on the forward strand.
GCAAGGCCGGCGCTCCGCGCCCGCGCTACGTTGCTTTTCGCATCAAGGCCCCCCAACCCATCTCGCGCCGGGCGTTGGCCAACACCCTCAAGGGCCGCGCCCGCCACGAGGGAATCGACGAAGCGCACCTGCCTCAGTTGACGCGCTTCGAGTACCCCCACGGCATTGTCCAGTGCCAGCACACCCACTTGCGGCAGGTGCAGGAGTTGCTTCCCCGCATCACCTGGGTCGTGGAGGCTTCCGCCAAGGTACCGGCGTCCCTGACGCCGTTGCTCTCAAGCGGCACCATCAAGACGCTCACCGATCGGCTGGGCATCCTGGCCAAACGGGGCACCCCGACCGACAAGGGCGCCAGCCCCCGGCAGGTCGGCATTGGTCCGGGCCGAGACGGCAGATCGGGCGGCCGCCAACCGGCGCCGCGGAGGTCGGGCGGACAAACCAGAACCGCCGGCTCCAGCGGCGCACCGCGCCAGCCACGCCGCCACCAAGGCTTTTAACCCGACCCTTTGTCGGCCGCCATGGGCGAGCCAGCGCCAGGCGCCGGCACCCAATGAAGGATGACCCCGGCCACCTGGCCGGGCAACGGAGATGAAATCATGCCCATGTTTGTTCGGTTCGAGACCCCCAAGGAACTCGCCAACCAGATCTACGAAGCTGTCGAGAAGGCCCGTGCGACCGGTCGCGTCGCCAAGGGAGCCAACGAGGTCACCAAGCAAGTCGAGCGCGGCACCGCCAAGTTCGTCGTGATGGCCGAAGACGTAACCCCCGAGGAAATCCTCGCCCACGTGCCCCTCCTGTGTCAGGAGAAGGGCATCCCGTACGGCTACGTCCCTTCGAAGGCCGAGCTCGGCTCCGCCGCCGGTATCCCCGTCGGCACCGCCTCGATCGCTGTCCTGGACGCCGGCACCGCTGGCGAACTGGTCGAAGACGTCGTGAAGAAGGCTGCTGCCCTGCAGTCCTGAGGAGGCCGTTAGATGGCTGAAGACGAAATGACCACTGAACTTGACGGCTTCCCGAGTGAAGTCGTTGAAGTCATGGGCCGCGGCGGCATGACCGGCGAGGTCCTGATGGTGAAGGTTCGCGTGATGGCTGGCCGTGACAACGGTCGCATCATCGCCCGCAACGTCCTGGGCCCTGTCCAGGTCGGAGACATCCTCATGCTTCGGGAGACGGAGCGCGAGGCCCGCAAGATCGGGGGTCGGCGCAATTGAAGGACTGCACGTTCTGCGGTTCCGAGATCGAGGCCGGCACCGGCAAGATGTACGTCAAGAAGGACGGACATGTGTACCACTACTGCAGTTCCAAGTGCCAGCGCAACATGCTGGGCTTGGGCCGCGTCAACCGGTACGTGCCGTGGACCCGCGCCCACGTCAAGGGCGGCCAGTAGGCTGCGCTCGAACCTTTTCCATTCCTCTTTCTTTTCTGTTACTTGTTTAGGGGGCGGTAGCGTTGGCGTCGCGTGGGCCAAAGCAACCGCTAAGCGGGGCGGGCCGCTGCCCCGGCCATGGTCCTGACTCCCTCCGCCATGGTTCCCCTTGGCACCAAGGCCCCTGACTTCGCGCTTCCCGACACAACAGGAGCCATCGTGAGCCGGGTGGACTTCGAGGGTAAGCCGCTTCTGGTGGCGTTCATCTGCAACCACTGCCCCTACGTCAAGCACATCGCGGACCGTCTTGCCTTCGTGGCATCCGATCTCATGGGGCGTGGCGTGGCGGTGGTCGGCATCAACAGCAACGATGTGGACAACTATCCCGATGACAGTCCCGCCAAGATGGTGGAAGAAGTGGATCTCCGAGGGTACACATTTCCGTACCTGTTTGACGAGTCGCAGGAAGTTGCCAGGGCGTACAGTGCCCAGTGCACGCCAGATTTCTTCTTGTTCGACGCGGACCATCTCTTGGCATACAGGGGCCAGTTTGACGATTCGCGGCCGGGGGACGGCAAGCTGATCACGGGCGCGGATCTGTTGGCGGCGGCTGACGCGGTCTTGGCCGGGCGTCCCGTGGAGAAGCAGTTGCCGAGCATTGGCTGCAACATCAAGTGGAAGGCATGAACGGTGCCCGGAAGGCCGGCATCGCCATGCTGCTTGGCTATGGGTTGCTGGTTGCGCTGGTGGTCGCCGTGCTCGTGGCGATGGTGCGCGTTGATTGCAGTGGTGCGTGGTGTGCGCCTTGGCTGATCTTCGAGGTGGCTGCGTTCCTGGTTGCAGTGGTGGTCCTGCTTGCAGCCGGCGTCGTGCTCGTGCCTGCCGGATACGCCTTTGCGCGCTTTGGGAAGGCAGGTGCCAACGTGCGCATCGTTGTGCGGCGACGCGGGCAGGCGGGTGGCCACGACCCGCAGGGCGCCGGGCATGGACGAGGCCCACATCGCGATGGAGATGGCACCCAGGGCCCCAGCGACCCAGACATCATTGATGTGGATGCCCGCGAGATCCGGCGACCGTAGCCTGCGAAATCGGAATCCCGCGAATCTGGAACACGATAGGCTTTCGCCCTGGGTGCGTGGATCAACACGGCATGGGCGGCACATCCTGACCCGCAGCCATAACCAGCCACGGCGGTGGGAGGCCAAGCAGGCGCCGCGTGCTACCGTGCCGGCCCTGCGGGGGCGCCTGG